>JANXWQ010000474.1 GCA_025351065.1 Chthoniobacter sp.
CCCGCACGAAACTATCCGGCATTTCCGGCATTTGCTGTCCTTCTTTGCCCTGGAAGCCGTGATCCATGAGCCATTCTCGTACAAATTCTTTGGACAATTGTTTTTGATGGTTTCCTTTTGCCTGAAGCTCTTCATATCCATCGAGTATATAATACCGGGAGCTATCCGGAGTATGCACTTCGTCAATCAATAATATTTGATCGCCATATCGACCAAATTCATATTTAGTATCTACAAGGATCAAGCCTTGGGTCTCTGCCATCTCAGTCCCTCTGGCAAATAAAGCAAGTGCATAATGATCGCGACAAACGTTTTCGTGCTTCGCCCGCTGTAGTGGTGGATGGCGCGGGCCACGAGTTCTTTGCCGGTGCCGCTCTCGCCGGTGATCATGACCGGCGCATCGCTGTGCGCCACGCGGCCGATTATTTTGAAGACCTGCTGCATCGCCGCGGACTTGCCGACGATGGAGTCCTGATGCTCCTCAACGGTGAGCTGCGGCTTGAAAGTCGTCGCGGCTTTCATCTCGGCCTGCGCCTTGAGCGCGGCGTCCACGACGGCCTTGAGGGTGAAGGGCAGCGCTTCCTTTCGGACAAAGTCGAACGCGCCGAGTTTCATCGACTCGATGACCGCTTGGGTGGTGCCGAAGCCGCTCATCAGGATGACGATGGCGTTTGAGTCGCGCTGCCGCACTTTCACCAGCAGCTCCTGGCCGCTGAAGGGCAGGAGATGCGTCTCGGTGATGAGTACGTCGGGGTCTTCGCGGCCGAAAATTTTGAGCGCCTCGTCGCTTTTCGTTGCCGTGATGACGCGTGTGCTCGCGGTGCCGAGCTGGTGCTGCACCCAGGCGAGGAAGTCGGTGTCGGGATCAACGACGAGAATGGATTGCGTTTTTTCCATGAGGATCAAAGGCCGCCGTAGCGGCGCTGGCGTTTATTGAACTCCGCGATGGCGGCGCGCAAGTCGTCTTTGCCAAAGTCGGGCCACAGCTTTTCGGTGACGTGGATTTCGGTGTAGCTGAGCTGCCAGAGGAGGAAATTGGAGAGCCGCATTTCGCCGGAAGTGCGGATGAGCAGGTCGGGGTCGGGATACGGGGCGGTGTAAAGGCGCGCGCTGATGGCGTCCTGATCGATGTCGCCGAGCGTGCCCGCGGCGGCATCGGCGCAGAGCGCTTGCACGGCGTCGATGATCTCGGCGCGGCCGCTGTAGTTTAGCGCGAGAATGAGTGTGGTTGCGGTGTTCGCGGCGGTCTGTGCGATGGCTTCGGCGAGCGCGCGCTGGCAGGTGTCGGGCAGCTCGTGGAGTCGTCCGATGGCGGCGAGGCGCACGTTGTTTTTCATCAGCGTCGGCAGTTCCTGCGCGATGAAATGCTCCAGCAGCACAAACAGCGCGGCGACTTCGGCGGCGGGGCGTTTCCAGTTCTCCGTGGAAAAGGCGTACACCGTCAGAAATTCCACGCCCAATTCCACGCACGCTTCGGTCACCGCGCGCACGGATTCCGCGCCCTGCTCGTGGCCTTTGATGCGCGGCAGATTCCGCTCGCGCGCCCAGCGCCCGTTGCCGTCCATGATGATCGCGATGTGCCGCGGGACGGTCATTGGATATTAAACCACAATGGTCTGATCGCGGTTGGGGCCGACGCTGGCGATGGTGAGTTTGGCTCCGCTGAGTTCGGCGATTTTGCGCAGATAGGTTTGCGCGGTCTTCGGCAGGTCGCTGAATTTTTTCGCTTCGTGTGTCGGCGTCTGCCAGCCGGGCATTTCGATGTACACGGGCTGGCAGTTGGTGAGCTGCGCGAAGTCGGACGGCGGCACTTCAAGGGTCTGGCGGCCGAGCTTGTAGTGGGTGCAGATTTTGATGGTCGGCAGTGAGTCGAGCCCGTCGAGATTCGTCACGGCGATGTCGTCGATGCCGTTGATCATCCCGGCGTAGCGCACGGCCACGGCGTCGAACCAGCCGCAGCGCCGCGCGCGCCCCGTGGTCGAGCCGAACTCGCGGCCCATGCCGTGCAGCATGTCGGAAATTTCGGCGTTTTCCGTGGGGAACGGCCCTTCGCCGACGCGGGTGGTGTAGGCTTTCATCACGCCGAGCACGCGATCCATGCGGTGCGGCGGCACGCCTGAGCCGGTGCAGGCTCCGCCCGCCGTGGTGTTCGACGAAGTGACGTACGGATACGTCCCGTGGTCGATGTCGAGGAACGTGCCCTGCGCGCCTTCAAACAGAATCTCGCGCCCCGCCTTCAACGCCGCGTGGAGATAGACGACGGTGTTGCCGATGAAAGGCGCCAGGGCTTTGCCGGCTTCGAGATACGCCGTGTTCACCGCTTTGAAATTGATCGGCTTCGCGCCAAACGCCTTGAGCACCGCGTTGTTTTCCTTCACGCGCTGCTCCAGCTTTTCCGAGAAAAGGGCGGGCTGCATCAGGTCGGCCATGCGGAGGCCGACGCGGGCGGCTTTGTCGCCGTAGGCCGGGCCGATGCCGCGCTTGGTGGTGCCGATCTTGCCCTTGCCCTTCTTCATCTCGCGCTGCTCATCGAGCGCGCGGTGGTACGGCAGCACGAGATGCGCGCAATCGCTGATCAGCAGGTTGTCTTTCGAGACTTTGATTTTCTGCCCGCGCAGCCCGTCGATTTCCTTCTGCACCGCCACGGGATCGATGACCACGCCGTTGCCGATCACGCACATTTTTTTCGAGCGCAAAATACCCGACGGAATCAGGTGCAGCACATACTTCGTCCCGCCGACGATGACGGTGTGGCCGGCGTTGTTGCCACCTTGCGAGCGCACCACGATGTCCGCCTCCTCGGTGAGAAAGTCGATGATTTTGCCTTTGCCTTCGTCGCCCCACTGGGCGCCGACGAGGATGGTATTTGCCATGATGAAATTGGGGATGGTGAAGGGTGACAGGGAAAGTCCCGAGCAACGCCGGGCGGCTCGGGACGAACGCGCAGAATAATGGCCGCGCCCGGCGGCGCAAGCGTGGAAAGGCGGCGGCGTGAGGAGCCCCGCGAAATTTGTGAAAGGACGCGAAAAGAAGGCGGACGGTTTTGTTTTCACGCAGAGACGCGGAGGGCGCAGAGAAATTTGTCTGACCTCGGCACTTCTTCTCTTCCTCTGCGTTTGCTGCGCCTCTGCGTCTCTGCGTTAAAAAACAAACCCCGCCGCTGGCTTTTGCGCTTTGGCGGTGGGGCGAGGGACTTTATGAAAGCGCACCATGTCCACCGACGCCCTGCTTTCCACCAAACCCATCGCCCCGCGCGACCGCCTGATTTTTGCGCTCGATGTACCGACGCTCGCCGAGGCGCGGGCGTGGGTCGCGCGGCTCGGCGAGGCGGTGACGTTTTACAAACTGGGCCTCGAATTTTGCATGGGCGGCGATTACTTCGCACTGCTCGCGGAGCTGCGGGCGGCGGGGAAAAAAGTGTTCGCCGATCTGAAATTTTACGACGTGCCGGCGACGGTGCGCGGCGCGGTGGCGAATCTCGCGCGGCATGGCGCGGAGTGCTGCACGCTGCACGGCGTCAGCTCGATTTACCGCGAGGCCGTGCAGGTGCGCGGCGGCATGAAGCTGTTCGCCGTGACGGTGCTGACGAGCATGGATGAAAGCGACCTCGCTGAGCTGGGCTGGCGCGGGGGGCCGGTCGAGGAGCTGGTCGCGCTGCGCGCCCGCGCGGCGGTTGCGGCGGGCATCGACGGGCTGATCTGCTCGGCACAGGAAGCGGCGCGGCTGCGGCGCGAACTCGGGCCGGCCCCGCTGCTCATCACGCCCGGCATCCGCGCGGCCAGCGAGCGCGGCGGCGATGACCAAAAGCGCACGATGACGCTGGCGGAAGCGTTCCGCGCGGGCGCGGATCACATCGTCGTGGGTCGGCCGATTCGCCAGGCCGCCGACCCGCGCGCGGCGGCAGCGGCGATGCAGGCGGAAATCGCCGGGCTGTTTGCGTGAGCGCATCGCCGCTTGCGCAAACCGCGCGCATCCTTTTACTACGCGCCGCATGAAGCGCCTCGTCACCATCCTCAGCCTCTCGCTCGTCTTTTTACTCGGCACACCCGGCACCTTTGCCGCCGCAAAAAAAACGCCGAAGAAACCCGCGCCCGCCGCCGAGCCCGCGCGCGAGTCCGAGCCGGAGGAAAACTTTTCCGACGAAGCCGGCGGCGGCGTGCCCGCGGTCAGCGCGGGCTCCGTCATCGTCGTCGACGCGTCCAACGGCCAGGTGCTCCACGAAGTCAACGCCGACAAGCCGCGCCCCGTCGCCAGCACGCAGAAACTTTTCACCGCCCTGCTCGTCGCCGAAGAGGGCAACCTCAGCGCCAAAGTCCGCGTGGAGGCGAGCGACACCTGGGTCGAGCCCTCCATGCTCTATATCAAGCCCGGTAACGTCTATTCGCGCATCGCCTTTCTCAACATCCTCCTCGTCCACAGCATGAACGACGTGGCCCGCGCCCTCGCGCGCGACAACGCTGGGAGCGTCGAGGATTTCGCCCGCAAAATGAACGCCCGCGCCGCCCAACTCGGCATGCGCAACTCGCATTTCGTCAACCCCAATGGCCTGCCCGCGCCCGGCCAGTATTCCACCGCCCGCGACATGGCGAAGGTCGCGATGATGGCCTATCGCAACCGCACCATCCGCGAAATCGTCTGCCAGAAAGCCGTCGAGTGGCAGTATAACGACGGTCGCACCCGCGTCTTCGAGACGACGAACAAAGTCCTCAAAAATTTCGCTGCCTGCAACGGCATGAAAACCGGCTACACCGAAGCCGCCGGCCACTGCCTCATCTCCAGCGCCACGCGCGGCGGGCGGCACATCATCGTCGTCGCCCTCGGCGACAATAAGAACATCTGGATCGACAGCTACCGCCTGCTGAACTGGGGGCTGTCCGGCGCGTAGGATTCGGGGGGCACGTCCACGGAAGGGCGGGAGCGCGATTTCGTGACATGACTGAATCCCATCTTCCCGTCTTTCTCGCCGGCCTCGGCGTCTTTGGTCTCATCGTCGCGGTGCTCACTTCGCTGTTCTGGATTTGGATGCTTATCGACTGCACGACCAATGCCCGCCTCGACGGCACCCAGAAGTTTGTCTGGCTGCTCGTGGTCTTGTTTCTCCACGTGCTCGGCGCGGTCATCTACTTTGCCGTGGGCCGGCCCAAGCCGGCCTAGCTTCCGCCGTCCGCGGGGCGGCGGACTTACGCGTTGAGTTGCGCGAGGATTTCCGGGTCGCGGACGTCGGCCCAGTCGCCGCTCAGTTCGAGCGCCTGCACTTTTTTCCCGCTGAGGGCGAGGGTGCGGATGGCGTCGGTCAGCTCGTATTCGCCGCGGGGGGATTTTTCCAGCCGCGCGGTGTGCTCGAAGATGCTGGGCCGAAAGGCGTAGATGCCGGCGTTGTACCAGGGGCTGGTGGGTTCGCCGGGCTGGGGCTTCTCGCGGAGGTCGGTCATCTCGAAGCATTTGTTGACGAAGACCGCGCCGCCCTTGGCGATTTCGCCGGGGTTGTATTTCACGCTGATGAGCGCCTCGGCGTCGGCGGGCGCGACGAGGCGGAGATAGTTCGCGGGGTCGATTAGGATGTCGCCGTAGCTGAGGACAAAGGCATCGGCACCCGCGAAATCTTTCGCCAGCTCGACCACGCGTCCGGTGCCGTCCTGCACGATCTGCGTGGTGTATGCCACGGCGATGCCGAATTTCGCGCCGTCGCCGAAAAACGCGCGCACCACCTCGGCGCGGTAGCCGACGACGATGAGGAAATGCGTGACGCCCGCGGCGGCGAGCCCTTCCACGATGTGCTGGAGGATCGGCTTGCCGCGCACGGCGATCATCGGCTTGGGCAGGTCGTTGGTCAGCTCGCGCATGCGCGTGCCTTTGCCGGCGGCGAGGAGGACGGCTTTGCGGATGGTGGTCGGATTCACCGCGCGACGATGCGGCGGCGGAACCGCGCTGGCAAGGCGCGCGATTTTTCGCGCCCGCGCCCGGTAGTGGGCGCTTGATGGCTGCGGGGAAAACGGGTGGGGTGCTGGCGCATGCGCCTCGATCCCGATCTGCCGGACAATTACCATCCGGCTCTTTTTCTTGCTGTTGTCATGCTTGGCGGCCTGCCGCTTTTGCTCAATGCGGAGCCGCCCGCATTTCCCGAAGACGCGGCGCAGAAGCTGGAGCGCACGAGTTTTCAAACCGGAAAGGCGTGGAGTCCGCTGGGCAATCTGCGGGCGGATGTGGCGATGGTCTATGGCCTCGGCAACGGCCTCGCGGAGCGCGTGGCGAGCTGGCGCGAGCACGGCTACCGGGTGCATCTGATGACCGGTGTTTCGTGGGGCGAGTATCAGGATTATCTCTACGGTCGTTACGATGGCGTGAACCACGAGGACAACGCGCAGACGGATCGCAACGGGCGCAAGATCGGCCACGGCGGGGATGTGTGGTACATGTGTCCGGCGGAAAATTACGGCACTTACCTTTGCGTCGGCGTGCAGCGCGCGCTCGATGCCGGGGTCGAAGCGGTGCATTTGGAGGAGCCGGAATTTTGGGCGCGCGCGGGTTACTCGGAGGGGTTCAAGCGGGAATGGCTGAGCTTTTACCACGAGCCGTGGCAGGCACCGCATGAGTCGGCGGATGCGCAGTGGCGGGCGTCGAAGCTGAAATACTTTCTGTACCGGCGCGCGTTGCAGCAGGTGTTCGCCTACGTGAAAGCGTTCAACGTGCGCACCGGAAAAAATGTGCGCTGCTACGTGCCGACGCACAGCCTGCTGAACTACGCGCACTGGTGCATCGTGAGCCCGGAGTCGAGCCTCGCGCGGCTGGATGGGTGCGACGGCTACATCGCGCAGATTTGGACGGGCACGGCGCGGACGCCGAATCATTTCCGCGGCGTGCGCAAGGAGCGGACGTTTGAGACGGCGTTTCTGGAGTACGGCGCGATGCAAAATCTCGTGCGCGCGACGGGCCGCTCGGTCTGGTATTTGAACGATCCGATCGAGGACAATCCGCGCCACGACTGGACGGATTATCGCGGCAACTGGGAGTCCACGCTTGTCGCCTCGCTGCTCCAGCCAGACGTGTGGCAGTACGAGGTCGCGCCGTGGCCCGAGCGGATTTTCGGCGGAAAATATCCGCACAACGTGAAGCCCGAAGACCGCAAGGCGATCCCGCCGGACTACGCGAGCGAGCTGCAAGTGGTGATGCAGGCGCTGACCGACATGAAGCAGGCCGACGTGCAGTGGGATTGCGGCACGCAAAAAATCGGCGTGCTGGTGAGCGACTCGCTGATGTTTCAGCGCGAGCAGCCCACGCCGAGCGATCCGAACATGGCGCACTTCTACGGCCTAGCTTTGCCGCTGGTGAAACGCGGCGTGCCGGTGGCTCCGGTGCAACTGGAGAACGTGACGCTGCCCGGTTTTCTCGATGCGCAGCGCGTGCTGCTGCTGAGTTATCAGGGTCAGAAACCGCTGACCCCCGAGGTCCATCCGGCGCTGGCCGATTGGGTGCGAAAGGGTGGCGTGCTCGTGATGGTGGACGATGACCAAGACCCGTACCACCGCGTCCGCGAATGGTGGAATGACGGCGGCAAAAACGAGCGCACGCCGCGGCGGCATTTGTTCGAGACGCTAGGCGTGAAGGACGGGGATTTTGCGCAAGCCGTGGTCGCCGTCGGCAAGGGCGGGGTGCTGTGGCTGCGGGAAAGTCCGGTGCAGTTTGCGCTCAGCGCCGAGGCCGATGCGCGGCTGGCCGGTGCCGTGAAAATGGCGGCGGACAAGGCGGGGCAGACGTGGCGGGAAACAAACTACCTGGCGCTGCGGCGCGGGCCGTACGTAATCGGCGCGGGCCTGGATGAATCCGTGCCGGGCGAGGCGCGGGTGGTGAAAGGCCGCTTCGTGAACCTGTTCGATCCCGAGTTGAAAGTGCAGCGCGCCGTCGCGCTCACGCCGGGCGCGCGGGTCTTGCTGCTCGATCTCGACGCGGTGAAATCCGCGGGGCCGCGCCTGCTCGCCTCGGCCTGCAAAGCACTGCCCGTCAAGCGCGACGACGGGCAACTCGCGTGGACGGTTGAGGGTGTTGGCGACACGCCGGCCATCGTCCTGCTTTCCACCGCGAAACCTCCGCGCTCGATCCAACTGGATCAGCAGCCGCTCGACTCCTTCACGTATGACGCCGCCGAGGGCTTGCTCTACATCCGCTTTCCCAACGAGGCGCATCCGCGAAATCTGAGCGTGGAGTTTTAACCCGCTCGCGAAAACCGCGCGGCTCGCTACGGCAGCACGACCGCGCGGTAGTAGCGCTGGGTGAGCGTGGCGGCGCCGGGGTCGGTGATGGTGAGGGTTGCGCCGGTGCCGGGGATTTGGTCGGCGAGAGTGCGCCAGTGATTTGCCAAAAGCAGGTCGTCGGCGAAGTCGATGCGGTAGGTGTGGCCGGCGAGCGAGGGCAGGCTGATGATTTTGTCTGAGCCGCTGGTCGCGGGCGGGCCGAGGCGGAGGATGCTGGCGGCGAGACGCGGGTCGGTGCCGGCGCGGAATTCCTGGGCGTTGGTCATGCCGTCGCCGTCATCGTCGAGGGCGGGGTTGAGGGCGGTGTTGGAGCCGGTGACGGCGAATTCGTAGGCGTTGGGCAGTCCGTCGCCGTCGGCGTCGGTGGTGGTGACGGCGATGGCCGTGGCAAACTCGGAAGTGTTGCCGCCGGGGTCGGTGGCGGTGGCGGTGATGAAGTGGCCGGCTGGGACGATGGCGGGGAGCGTGGTGCCGTTAAAGGTGGCGCTGTTCGCTACGGTGGTGACGCTGATGGTGCCGATGAAATTTTGCCCGGCAGTGGCGGCGGTCGCGCCTTCAAAAAACTCGATGCGGAAGGTCGCGTTGGTGCTGTTCAGCGAGCCGTTAAAGGTCGTCGCGGTGCCGAGCACGGCGGCGTTCAGCACGGGGAAATTCTGCACGTTGTTCGGCCCGGCGTCGGCATCGTTCGCGTCGTTGGCGGTCGCGCCGTTGCCGAAGATGTCGATGCCGAGGCCGGTGTTGCCAAAGATGGAATTGCCGCTCACGCGATTGTTGATCGTGCCCGTATTGTAGATGCCCACGCCGGCGTAGGTGCCCGCGCTGCCGTTGCCGGAAATGAGGTTGGCCGCGCCGGGTGTGCTGCCGCCGATGATGTTGCCCACGGCACCGCCGGAGCCATCGGCGTAAAGAGTCACGCCCTCGCGGGTATTGGCGACGGTGGTGCCGGTGGGGGTGATGCCGATGTTGTTGCCGACGACGAGATTGGTGTTCGTGCCGAGGCCGCCGATGCTCACGCCCGCACCGCTGTTGCCCGCACCGCTGTTGCCCGCGATGAAGTTTCGCCCGCCGCTGGACGCGCCGATGGTGTTGTCGTGCGCGCTGCCGTAAATCGCGATGCCGTCGCCGGTATTGGCCAGCGCGGTGAGGGCGGCGGCGTTGAGGCCGATGAGATTTCCGGCGATGACATTCGTGGCCGTGGCGGACCCGCTGATGGTCACGCCGCCGCCGGTGTTGCCCGAGATCACATTGCCCGCGCCGGGCGCGGTGCCGCCGATGATATTGGCGGTGGCGCTCCCAAAGATTTGCACGCCCGGTGAGCCGTTGGCGAGGGCCGCGCTGCCGGCCGGATTCGTGCCGATGTAGTTGCCGGAAATACGATTGCCAGTGGTGCCCGCGGTGTTCAGCGACACGCCTTGAAACTGGTTGCCGGAAATCACATTGCGCGCCGCCGCGGTGGTGCCGCCGACGATGTTGTTCTGCGCGCCATTGCCGATTTCCACGCCCGCGAAACCGTTCTTCACCGCGGCTGTGCCCGTCGCGTTGAGGCCGATCAAATTTCCCGCGACCACGTTGGCGTTCGTGCCCGCGTCGCCGATGTAGATGCCCTGGCTGGTGTTGCCGGAAACGAGATTGCCCGCGCCGCTCGCCGTGCCGCCGATGGTGTTCGCGGTCGCGGCGTTGAAAATGCCCACGCCGGAATACGCGTTCGCGAGTGCCGCCGTGCCCGCGGGATTCGTGCCGATGAAATTTCCCGCGACCACGTTGCCCGTCGAGCCGGCGTCGCTGATCGCCACGCCTTGCGCGGAATTTCCCGAGAGCACATTCGCCGCGCCCACCGCTGTGCCGCCGATGGTGTTGTTCGGTGCGCCGCCAAAGATTTGCACGCCCGCGAAAATGTTCGGCACTGCCGCCGTGCCCGCGGCGTTCAGGCCCACGTAATTGCCGAGCACCACATTGCCGCTCGTGCCCGCGCCGCTGATCGCGAGACCCTGATTCGTATTGCCGGAAAGGACGTTGCGCGCTCCGGCGACGGTGCCGCCGACGGTGTTCGACTGTGCGCCGTTGAAAATCTGAATGCCGGAGTAGCCGTTTGCGACCGCCCCGGTGCCCGCGGCATTCGTGCCGACGAAATTGCCCTGCACGAGATTGCTGTTCGCGCCGATGATCGCGAGCCCCTGCGCCGTGTTGCCCGAGAGCACATTGCCCGCGCCCGCCGCGGTGCCGCCCACGCGATTGCTCTGCGGCCCGCTGGAAATTTCCACGCCGGCGAATGCGTTCGGCAGCGCGCCGGTGCCCGCCGCGTTCAGCCCGATCCAGTTTCCCTCGATGAAATTTCCGTTCGTCCCCGCGTCGCGAATCGCGATGCCCTGCGCCGCGTTGCCCGCGATGACGTTGCGCGCCGCCGCGGTGCTGCCGCCCACGCGGTTGCCGGTCGCGCCGCTTTCGATGCGGATGCCCTCGAACGTATTCGCCACCGCCGCGGTGCCCGCCGCGTTCGTGCCGATGTAGCAGCCGGCCACGGTGCAGCCCGTCGCGCCCGCGCCGGTGATGAGCACGCCCCGCGTGTTGAAGCCATTGATGACGAGCCCTTTCACGGTCACGCCCGACTGGCTCAACCGGAGGCCGAGGCCGAAAGTGGAGGCGTCGGTTTGCAGCGCGCCGCTGAGCACGACCTCGGGGCCGCTGGCGTTGGTGTTGCCGGTGAAAACGGTTTGCGTGGTCGCGTCGATGGTCGTGCCGGCGGCGGGCGCGGGCAGGCGGTCGGTGGGGCGGATGGTGAAAACGCCGCCGCTGAAATTCGGGTCGGCGACGGGGATCTGGAAAGTGACGGTCGCGCTGACTGCCGAGTAAATCGCCGCGCGCAGGCTGCCGGGGCCGGAGTCTTTGGTGTTCGTCACTACGGTCGCGGGCGTCGCATTTCCCCCGTACATCGCCACGATGCCCGTGCGGTCGCCGAGGCTGAGCACGCGGTCGGGGTTGTTGCCCATCACGTCGGCAAACTGCGCGTAGGCGGCGAGCGGGGTGATGGTGTCGAGCGCGGGGTTCACGGCGAAGGCTTTCCGCGAGTAGTGCATGACGGAGAGAAAGTCGTACGCGCCGTTGCTCGTGGAGGTGGGGATGAGGATGAAGTTGCCATCACTCGCGCCGCCGGGCGTGTTGCTGAAATTGATGGTCACAAAGTTGTTGCGGCTGTTGGCCCCGTCGCCGCGCTGGTGCTCGTGGATGAGGCCGAGGGCGTGGCCGAGCTCGTGGACGAGCGTGCCGCGGTTCCAGCTCGTGGGGCCGATGTTGAGCTGCTGCACGCCGCCGATCATGCCGACGGAGGAATTGCCGCCGCCGAGGCCAGCGACCTCATTGATCATGATGTAATTCGCCTGGGCCCCGCGCGGCATGAAAGTGAGATTCGCAAATGTGGCCCACTCGCCCATCGCATCGACGGTGGCGGTCTGATGCACGGCGCTGACGTTGGCGTTGAATGCGTAATACACATTGCCGGCGGTCCATTTGTTGATGCCGGTTTGCGAGGCGTTGTCGGCGGGCGCGGTGCCAGCGAGCTGGTCGCGCCAAAGTTGCACCGTGGCGACGGGCACGAGCATGTCGCCGAGCGCGATGGCGGTCTGGCCGGGCGCGACGGCGGCGAGCAGGGCGTCGTAGGCGGCGACCTCAGCATCGTGGTTTTTGGCGAGGGCGGGACTGACGGCGAGCAGCAGCGAGACGAGGGAAAAAAGGAGGGCGCGCATGGGCGGAAAGATGCGGTTTTTTTCCAGCCGCGTCCAGCGCCCGGATTAGCAGTGGGTGAGGGCTCGATTTCACGGCGTGGCGCTTGTTTTTTTTACGCAGAGGCGCAGAGGACGCAGAGGGTGAGCTGCGGAATCCTCTCTGCGATCTCTGCGCCTCTGCGTCTTTGCGTTTTCAAAAATGCAGCGGCCCACCAAACTGAACCACTGTCCCGGCATTGAGCTTGCGCCGCAACGGCGGGCGGGTTCTTGTTTTTCGGCGTGCGCGACCGCAGTTGGCGGCGCGCGTTTTTCATCCGCAAGCCGGCCCCATAGTTCAACGGATAGAACAGCGGTTTCCTAAACTGCAAATCCGGGTTCGATTCCCGGTGGGGCCACGGCGGGCGGGACGGCGAGGGTGTAGCGGGCGGCGCGGCGGCGGAGGCGCAGCGGGGTGTCGAAAGTGGCGGCGAGGTGGCGCGTGGTGAGGGTGCGCGCGGTGGCGCCGGCGGCGTGCAGTCGGCCCGCGCGGAGGAGCAGGGTGTGGGTGAAAAGCGGGATGATTTCCTCGACGTGGTGGGTGACGAAAATCAGCGCGGGCGCGCGGCGCTGGGTGCCGAGGCGGTGGAGGAAGGCGAGGAAGTTTTCGCGGGCGAGGGGATCGAGGCCGGCGCAGGGTTCGTCAAGGATGAGCAGCGGCGGGCGGGCCATGAGGGCGCGGGCGATGAGGATGCGCTGGCGCTCGCCTTGGGAGAGGACGCCCCACGGGCGCGAAGCAAGATTTTTCGCCTCGACCTGCACGAGGAGGCGCTGCGCGGTGGTGCGGTCGGCGCTTTTTATACGACCCCAAAAATCGATCATGGCATAGCGGCCGGAGATGACGGTGGTGAGGGCGGGCTCGTGGTCGGGGATCATCTGGCGGATGCTCGATGAAACGAGGCCGACGCGGGTGCGGAGGTCGCGCCAGTCGCTTTCGCCAAAGGTCTGGCCAAGCACGGTGATGTCGCCGCTGGTGGGCGAAAGGTAGCCGGTGAGGGCGCTGAGGAGGGAGGTTTTGCCAGAGCCGTTCGCGCCGAGAATGACCCAGTGCTGGCCGGGGGCGACGCTCCAAGTCAGGCGGTCGAGGATGCGGACGGGGCCGCGCTGGATGGTGAGGTCGCGGACGGAAAGGATCATTTTGGCGGAAGCAGGTCGGGGCGTACGCGCCGGGTTTTTTCGAGCGCTTTTTGGTGACGCCATTGGGCGATTTCGGCGTGGTGGCCGCTGAGCAAAATGTAGGGGACGCGCCAGCCGCGGAATTCGACGGGGCGGGTGTACTGGGGGTGTTCGAGGAGGCCGGTGGTGTGGCTGTCGTCGGTGGCGGAGTGCTGGTGGCCGAGGACGCCGGGGAGCAGGCGGGCGAGGGCGTCGGCGACGACGGCGGCGGCGAGCGCGCCGTTGGTGAGGACGTAGTCGCCAATGGAGAGTTCGCCATCAATGAGATGGTCGATGACGCGCTGGTCCACGCCTTCGTAGTGGCCGCAGAGCAGGATGAGATGCGGCACTTGCACCAGCTCCTCGGCGACGCGCTGGGTGAAGGGCCGGCCGGCGGGCGACATGAGAATGACGCGGCTGCCGGCGACGCGAAGTTCTTCGACCGCGGCAAAAATCGGTTCGCATTTCATGACCATGCCGGGGCTGCCGCCATACGGGGTGTCGTCGGTGGTGCGGTGTTTGTCGGTGGCCCAGTCGCGGAGGTTGTGGTGGCGGATGGCGAGGAGGCCACGCTCTTGCGCGCGGCCAATGATGCTCTCGCAAAGCGGGGCGGCGGCGATGTTTGGGCAGAGGGAGAGGATGTCGATGAGCATCGTGGTGGCGGTGATTGGTGGGAAAAAAGCCGGTGCGCTTTACTAATCACCGTTCACCATTCACCAATCACCGTTCGCCGTGGCAAAAAAAATCATCCGTCCAAACAAACCGCGCCCGTCTGGCCGTCTGCGCCGGTGGCTGCTGTGGGGCGGGCTGCTGGGGGTGGTGGGTGCGGTCGGGGTGTGCGTGCTGTATGGGTTTTGGGCTTCGACTTTCGACATGCACCAGATCCGGGAAATGGCGGAGCGGTCGGCGGTTTTCGATGTGGATGGAAAGATTTACTCGCGGTTGCAGGGGGAGAACCGGGTGACGGTGAAGCTGGGTGAGGTGTCGCCGTTTTTTGTGAAGGCGCTGCTGGCGCGGGAGGACGCGCGGTTTTACGAGCATCATGGGGTCGATCCCATCGGCATCACGCGGGCGGTGGTGCGCAATGTCGTCCACTCGTCGGCGAAGGAAGGCGCGAGCACTTTGACCCAGCAGCTCGCGAAGAACAGCTATCCGCAGGGGCTGGGCTCGCGGAAAAGTCTGCACCGCAAATTGCTGGAGGCGTTTGTGGCGGCGCGGATCGAGCAGAATTATTCCAAGGACGAAATTCTGGAGGCGTACGTGAATCGGATTTATTTCGGCGCGACGGTTTATGGAATCGAGACGGCGGGGCTGACGTACTTCGGCAAACACGCCGGCGACCTTTCGCTGGGCGAGTCGGCGATGATCGCGGGGATCGTCCGCGCGCCGTCGCATTTCTCGCCTTTCAAAAATCTGAAGGGCGCGCTGCGCGAGCGCGATGCGGTGCTGGCGCGGATGGTGAAGGTGGGCAAAATCACCGAGGGCGAGGCGGACAAGGCGCGCGACGGGGCGGTGACGCTGGCGAAGAAGCGGCCGTTTGCGGCGCAGGAAAATTACGCGATGGACCTGGTGCAGCGGGAGCTGGATGAGCTGCTGACCGACGATCAGAAAGTGAACGGCGGGATGAAAATTTACACGACGCTCGATCCGTCGTTGCAGCGGGCGGGGGAGGTGGCGCTGGAGGCGGACTTGCGGAAAATCGAGGGCAAGGCGGGCTACAAGCATCCGAAGAAGGCGGATTTTTCCGCGGAGGCGAAGGCGGCGCAGGAAAGCCCGCCGTACCTGCAAGGTGCGCTGGTGGTGATCGACAACGCCTCGGGCGGCATCCGCGCGCTGGTGGGCGGGCGGGATTTTTCCGAGAGCCAATACAACCGCGCGATTGCGTCGCCGGCGACGCGGCAGGTGTGCTCGACGTTCAAGCCGTTCGTGTACGCGGCGGCGTTTGGGAAGGGGCTGCTGCCGGGCGCGCTGGTGGATGACGGGCCGATCGGCCACGGGGAAATTCGCGGGGCGGCGAACTGGACGCCGGGAAATTCCGACGGGACTTACAAGGGGCCGCAACGTGCGGAGGAGGGGCTGATCCTTTCGCGCAATACGATGAGCGTGCGCATCGGCGAGCGCGCGGGGCTGGACGAGATTGCGAAGGTGGCGACGGCGGTGGGCATCGAAAATGTGCCGAAGCTGCCGGCGGTGTACCTCGGTGCGGTGGAGGCGAATGTGCTGGATGTGACGACGGCCTACACGGTTTTCGCGAACAACGGCGTGCGGCGGCAGAGCTACATCATCGAGCGGATCGACGACGCGGACGGCGAGACGATTTACCGCGCGGCGCACATCCAGACGCGGGCGCTCGATCCCGGCGTGAGCTGGATGGTCACGGGCGCGCTGACCAAAGTGCTGGAGCGGGGGACCGCGGCGGGCGCAAAGGCGATGGGTTTCAACAAACCGGCGGCGGGCAAGACCGGGACGAACGACGACTACCACGACGCGTGGTTCGTGGGCTACACGACTGCGCTGACCTGCGGGGTGTGGGTGGGGCTGGACACGCCCGCGACCATCGTGCCCAAAGGCTACGGCGCGGCGCTCGCCCTGCCCGTATGGGTGGATGTGATGAACGCCGCCGCCCCGCAGCGCTATCCCGCCCGCGCCTTTCAGCCCCCCGTGCCGCTGCGCCGCGCCACGGTCTGCGCCGTTTCCAATGAACTCGCCACCGCCGGCTGCGACCGCGCCGGCACCGCTTACACGCTCGACCTGCCCGAGTCGCGCCTGCCGCGCGACTTGTGCAGCGTGCATCAGGGCGGGGCCATCGGGGAGCTGGAGCGCGGGGCCGATGGCGAGCCGAAGCGCACGGTGCCTCAGAGCATTTTCCGCTCGTTCAAGAAGTTCTTCGGCGGCGAATAGCCCGCCTGGCCCGGAGGCTGCTTTTTCACAAAAACCCCACGGCCCGCGGGCCAGTCCGGTTGATGAAAAGTGACGATTCCGCAACAATGAGCGTTGCAATCGTTCCGTGTGTTCCTATTTACTCCGCACTCTTTTTCTCCCGCCCTCCGCCTCCCCACTCCCATTGAGCTACCGCCTCGACCGATTTGAGATGAAGTTCGTCATCACCCGCGCCCAGCGCGACG
>JANXWQ010000486.1 GCA_025351065.1 Chthoniobacter sp.
CGCCACACCGCGCCCCAGCTTCTCCGCAAAACCGCCGCCCTCGAAACCCTGCGCGAAAACCTCAACCGCACCGGCGTCCAAGAACCTCTCGCCATCGAGTGCGCCTTCCTCGCTGCTTTTGGGTAAAAGGCCAGCGCTTCATACTTTTCATCGGGTTAGACAACCCTGGGCTTATGGTTGCGGTCATTGCTGTTTAAGGGTCGCGGTGCTGGAAACCTTATCGAGTAACATAGATTTGCTCTTGTGAGCGCCAGGGTAGTAAAGAGTGATTCTGTCTGACGTTAGTTCCAACGCGACGGGATAATAAAAGCGGAACGTCCCAGCGCGATCATTGTGGGAATCTATTGTTGGCGGCTGTAAGTAACGCACCTCAAAGCGCCCGGTGGGTTGTCGGTGGAAGAGAATATAACGCAGCACCGGGCCACCATCGGAAAGGTCCTCGGTGATAATGACGCCGGAGCCGTCGGCAGCGAAAATGACGTCTTGTGTGCCGCGAAATCGCGGGCCGGAAAAGCGTGCCTCGGAAACATAATCTTCGGGCGTGATTGCGCTGGACGCCGTGGCAACAATAGCGCGTGAAGAACTCTTAATGAGGTCGTAACGAAATGACTTGCCGTGCCGCTCGAAGCGCAGCACCAAAGTCGAGTCGGGTGAAGGACGTTCTCGCGGAATAATGTCGCGTGGCGCTGATAGCTTTGGCGGGGCTTGCGGCGGCGCGGCAAGCGCTGTTGCTGCGAGAGTCAGAGACAGGATGGCAGATGCGATGGTTTTCATAGAAGCGACGCAGCAACGCCTAACATCGGGTTGTGCCGCATGTGGAATGATGTTTCTCTTAAGCCACCGCCGCCCGCGGCGACTGAGCGAGTTGGCGCTCAAAGCGGGCCAGTTCGGCGCGCACGCCGTCCGGGGCCATGAGCAGGGTGGTGCCGACGAGCATGGCGTGAAAGCCCAGCGTGTCGCGCAGGTGCGGCACCAGCTCTGGCGAGACGCCGCTTTCCGCGATGCGCACCGCGCCGGACGGGAGCTGGTGAATCAGCTCGAATTGCTCGCGCCTGATGCTGAGATCCTTTTTCACCCCGAGGAAACGCAGCGCCTTTGAACCGAAGTAGCGCAGCGCGCTGTCGTCGCTTTTGAAAACGCGGCTGTTGATGCCGCAGAGGCGCGGGTTCGGCGGGAGCTTGGCGATTTCATCCGCAGTATGCACCTCGAAGAGCACGGCCATGCCGAGGCTGTGGGCGAGCGCGGAGAGTTCGCGCAACCCCTCGGCGGTGACGATGTTGGCCATTAGCAGGATGGCGTCCGCCCCGTAGGCGCGGGCCTGCCAGACCTGGTAGGGGTCGAAGATGAAATCCTTGCGCAGTAGCGGCTTCGCGGTGCGCCCGCCGACCACGGCCAGCTCGTCGAGGCTCATGCCAAAGTCCGCCTGGTTGGTGAGCACGGAGACGGCGCGCACGGCGGGGCTGGCCTCGTAGGCGTCGGCGGTGTCGGCCACATCGGCATAGCGCATGCGGCCCATGGAGGGCGAGATGCGCTTGATCTCGGCGATGAGCCCGAAGTCGCCGGCCACCGCGTGCTCGAAGTCGCGCACGGGCCGCGCGTCGGCGGCGCGCTTTTCCAAGTCGGCAAGCGGCTCCTGCTGCATCGTCGCCGCAAAAGCCAGATGCACGCGCCGGACGATGGGCGTGATGACGGAGCGCGGCGGCAGCGTTTCGAGAAACATGAGCCGGGCATTGTGCGGGGCGGGCGCGCGGCGTCAAGGTCGCGGGCTCACGGGTAGTGCCCTAATTTGAATTTCGATTTCTGAAAAATAGCATCGGCTGCAAAAAAAACGGCCCCGCCGTGAAGCGGGGCCGTTGTTAAATGGTTTGGGTTTGGGTTTTTACCAGCCGCGTGCGTATTTGGGATCTGTTTTCATAGTGGTTGGTTGGTTCTTAACGACGTTTTCTTTTTCCATGCGTCTGCCAGTTTGTCAAGTTCAGCATATAGCGAGCCATCGTTGGCAATTTTTCTCTGTTCAGTGATATACGGATGAAAATTTCTAGCGCACCAAGGAACAAGAAAGGAGAGGGAAGCATACAGAGATGGCTCGTCCACGTAGTCATGCTGAACGGCAATCGAAGCATCCTCAAAAATTCCTAAAACCAATTTAACCGCAGACGATATTTCAGGGGTTTCCGCTACTTTTGTATAAAATTCCGCAGGGGTCATTTTTTGATGATCCAATTCCGACTCCAAGAACGTCTTCATTCTCACAAAATTTACGTCGTTCAACTGTTTCGTGAACTCAAAAGTCCTGTGGATTTTATCGCGAGCAATCGTGAGCGCGGAATTGGACGCGACGTGGTAGGCTGAAAAAACAACCGTTAGAGCCGAGACGAGCCCCACAGCATATGTCAACGGTTCACGAACGTAGGGATACGTCAAAAACAGCCAAAAAATTATCCCTCCCAGCACAGCCAGTAAAAGTACGACGGTGATTTTGAGTTTCACCGTTCCCAGGACTCCACTCTCCAAAGTTTTCATGCGCTCGTTTATGGCGAAACTTCAAATTACAGCAAGATCGATTTCAAATTAGGGCGAGGGGAGTCCCGGAAGAAAATTCAAATTAGGGCACTACCGGCTCACGCGGCCAGCGCGAGCGGCTCGGGCAGGTCGGCGGCGGCGAGGATGGCGTCGCGCCGCGCACGGGCGAGGTCGAGCGACTTGGTGCCGAGCGAGCGGCGGATGCGCTCTTTCGTGAAGGGCGTGGGATGGACGACGTAGTGGATGAACCAGGTGCCGTTGTTATTCCACAGGTGGTGGTTGGGATTCGCCGGGTTCACCCGGAGCGAGAATTGAAACATGATGCGTGGTGCGGTTGGGCAAGGGCATCGCGGGAGATTGTGGTTCGCTCCCGGCAGAGGGCCGGTGCGCACATCGCGGGCGACCCACTCGGTCGCTCGGTTCCACCTTGGTTTTCTCCAACCAGGTTGGCAGCCCCGGCGCTGATGCCGGGGCACTCGTGATGCAGTTGCGTTGTTTGAAAAGAACTGGCGCGGAAAGTAACGGGGCGCGCACGGGGTGCAAGGGCGGAGTCGCGTTATGACACGCAACCACGAAGACTGAGGTGATTTACCGCGGAGGCGCAAAGGACGCAGAGGGGCGCAGAGAAAACAGGACGCGGCACGCGCTACATCTCCACTCAAAATCCCTCTGCGCATCTCTCCATCCCCTCCGCGCCTCTGCGGTTTCCGCCACCGTGCAGCGGAAAGTTACGCGCGCGGCTTGACGTAGATGCCGATGAGCGGACGCGGCGACGGTTTGACCGAGACGAAGTCGCTGACGAAACCGAGTTGCGTGCGCAGTTCGACATGGCCCGCGCCTTTGCCGCCATAGACGAGCACGGAGCCGAGCGGCGCTTTATACGGATTCGTTTCCTTCAGCCGCCGGAAGCCGTAGCTCGCGGTCAGCTCGCCCGCGGCCTGTTTGGCGTATTCCGTTTTCGGCCGGGTCGGGATGATCTGTGCGGCGAGCAGCGCGTCTTTCACATAGTGCCAGCAGCGGCTCGTGGAGTGCCCGCGCGCCCGCGCCGCGGCGATCTCGGCGGCGTGGATCATGCGCTTGTCGTATTTGAACCGCCCGGCCAGCGGACCGAAGAGCGAGAACTTGCCGGCCTCCAGCTTCTGCGCGTTGCGCTCGTCGTAGAGCGAGTCTTTGGCCGCGGCATGCGCGCCGGGCGCTAGGAGCGCGAGGGCGGCAAAAATGAGGCTGAGACGAATGATGGAAGTCATGGGCGGCGGGGGGAAAGCGCGCGCAGAGTAGCGGCGGAGCTGGGTCGGTCAACCGGCTTTTCCGCGCGGACAACCCTGCTGCCGAGCAGGAAGCCGGCCCGGCGGCGCGCGGATTTGCTTTGCCTGCGCGGGGCGCGGCGCGGCTAAGTTGCGCGCGTGCATATCGACACGCCGCTGACCGAATGGGAGTGGATTCCGCCGCAGCGCGCGCGGCAGCTCGGGCGTTTTGGCATTGCGACGGTCGGGGCGCTGCTCACGCATTTTCCGAAGCGCTACGAGGATCGCACGCAGTTCGACCGCTTCCCCACAGGCGACACCGAGGAGCCGGTGTGCGTCTGCGGTTTGGTGAAGAAGACGAGCGTCCGGCGCATCCGCGGCTCGCAGAAAATGTTCGACGTGCTGCTCGAAGAGGAGGCCGCACACGCGCTCAGCCAGCCGCTGCTGTGCCGGTGGTTCAACGCGCACTGGGTCGAGAAAATGATCGTGAACGGCCAGCGGCTCGTGGTGTACGGCAAGCCGAAGCGCAGCGGCACGAGCGTGGTCATCGCGCACCCGGAGTTCGAGGTGGTGGAAGAGGACGCGGAAGTTTCCATCCATTTGAAAAGGCTCGCGCCGATTCATCGCGCGACCGAGGGGCTGTCGCCGCGCGTGCTGCGGCAGTTGATTTGGGACGTGCTGGAAAAGCTCTGCGACGACGAAGTCGAGGACGACCTCCCCGCGGCGCTCGACCCCACGCCACGCGCACTGGCGCTGCGGCAGATTCATTTTCCCGACTCGCGCGCGGCGCTGGAAAAAGCGCGCCGCCATCTCGTGCTCGGCGAGTTTTTCGCCATGCAACTCAGCATCGCCGCGAAGCGCGCCGAGCACTCCGCGCAGCCCGGCGCAGTGCATGCCGCCGGCGACGCGCTCATGCGCCGCCTGCACGCCGCGCTGCCCTTCCCGCTCACCGGCGCGCAGCTCCGCTCGATCGCGGAAATCCGCGCCGACCTCGCCGCGCCGCGCCCCATGAACCGCCTGCTCCACGGCGACGTGGGCAGCGGCAAAACGCTCGTCGCGCTCAGCGCCATGCTCCTCGCCGTCGAGGCCGGCTGGCAGGCCGCGCTCATGGCCCCCACGCAAATTCTCGCCGAACAGCACTACCTCACCCTCCGCCACCTCTGCGAACCGCTCGGCCTCAGCGTGGCCCTCCGCACCGCCGCCCGCGCGGAGCAAACGGGCGCGCTTCCGCTTTTCGATGAAGCTGGGGAAAACGGCGACGAGCCGCACATCCTCGTGGGCACGCATGCGCTGCTGTACGCGGGCGCGGGGTTTTCGCGGCTGGGGCTGGCGGTGATCGATGAGCAGCACAAATTCGGCGTGATGCAGCGGGCGCGGCTGCGGGATCAGGGCGTCGCGCCGGATGTGCTGGTGATGACCGCCACGCCCATCCCGCGCACGCTGACGATGACGCTCTACGGCGATCTCGACGTGAGCACGCTCGACGAGCTGCCGAAGAACCGTGGCAAGATCATCACCGCCGCGCGCGCTGCGGCGAAGCTGCCGGAGGCGGTGAAATTTCTGCGCGAGCACCTCGAAGCGGGGCGGCAGGCCTACATCGTTTATCCGCTGATTGATGAGTCGGAAAAGCTGGAGGCGAAAGCCGCGGCGGGCGAAATCAAGAAATGGCAGGAGCTGCTCGCGCCGCTGAAATGCGAGCTGCTGCACGGGCGCATCGCGCCGGAGGAAAAGGACGCGATCATGGAGCGCTTCCGGCGCGGCGAGACGCGGGCGCTCATCGCCACGACGGTGATCGAGGTCGGCATCGACGTGCCGAACGCCACCATCATGCTCGTCGAAAACGCCGAGCGCTTTGGCCTCGCGCAGCTTCATCAGCTTCGCGGGCGCATCGGGCGCGGCGAGCACAAGAGCTACTGCATCCTGCTTCACGGCGCGAAAGCGGAAGCCGAGGCTTTGGAAAAACTGCGCCTGCTCGAACAAACGTCCGACGGTTTCAAAATCGCCGAGGCCGATCTCAAAATGCGCGGTCCCGGCGACATCCTCGGCACCGCGCAAAGCGGCCTGCAGCCGCTCAAACTCGGCGACCCGCTCGCCGACCACGAG
>JANXWQ010000489.1 GCA_025351065.1 Chthoniobacter sp.
GGAGGAGATGGCGGAGTTTCATGGGTGGAGTGTGAACCGGCGGAGGGTGCGGGCCTTTGGAAAAAAGCGAGGGAAATTGCGGTGCGCGGTTCGTGAAAAATGCGCTGCCCATTCGGCCTTGCCGGGCTAGCGTGCGGCGCATGGAAACGCCCCCGCCAGTACCCGAGGCCAAGCCGCCGTTTGGGCGCTCATTTTACCTCATGCTTTTTGCGCCGGTCGCCACCATGGCGGTCGCTGCCGCGGCTTCCGCCGCCGGCGGGCGCAACAGTGGCCTGGAAGGCTTTGGCATGGTGGTTTCGCTGCTCTCGCTGCTGGCCATGATTGCCTGCTCGGTGGTTTGTTCCGTGATGGTCGGCAAGCGGAAAGGCGGATGGCTCGGGGTGCTGACGTTTTTGGGCATTCAGGTCATTTACATCTCCGTCGCCTGCGCGGGGTGTGCGGTGGCGGTCGGCAAGATGGATTTCCGCTGATGACTTGGAAGAAACCTGAGAAGGCGTGGGAGTGGCTGCTGCTGCTGACACCCGGCATCGCTTCAGTCATCGCCCTGCGCGTAGCCGAACGATTGCTGCCGCCGATTCTACCTTTGAAAGACCGGGCAGGCGGGGCGCTTGTGAATGTTGGGGGGATCATTCAGCGCGAGCTGAGCGTGACAATGAGCACGATCATCATTTTCTCGTTCGGAGTGTCCATTTTCTTCACGAGAGGTATGAGGTGGCGAGATCGTTTGGCCGCAATGATTCTGCTCGTTGTTCTTTTCTCGGTCTTGAACGCAGGTGTGGCTTTCGCGGGATGCGTTGCGCTCTATTAATTACGATGACTTTTCAACTCATCAGCGAAACCCTCCTCAAGCGCACCAAGTCGCGGTGCCCGGTTTGTCATGCGGAGTGTCCGGCGGAGGTTTGGAAAATCGGCGACTCGAAAAAGCAGCGCGTCTTTCTCCGCAGAACGTGCGCGGAGCATGGCGAGGTGGAGGTGTGCATCGCGTCGGATGCGCGGTTTTACTGGCTCGCGCAGGGCGATCCGACGAACGCGTGCTGCGGCGGCAATGCCTGCTCGGCGGGCGATGGCGTGGTGCGCGGGACTCTCGGGCGCAATGCCGCGCCGGGCGAGGCGGCGGGCAAAGTGGAGAAGCTTTCGACCTGCCTCGCGCTGATCGAGATCGTGAACTCGTGCAACCTTGCGTGCCCGACGTGCTTTGCGGATTCGCCGCGGAGCACGGCGGTCGATGCGGTGCCGCTGGCGGAGTTGCAGGCGCGCATCCAGGGCGTGATTGACCGCAAGGGCGGCATCGAAATTCTCCAGCTCTCGGGCGGCGAGCCGACGCTGCATCCGCAGTTCGCCGAACTGCTCACGTGGCTGCACGCGAACCCCGGCATTGACTACGTGCTGCTGAACACCAACGGCGTCCGCCTCGCGCACGACGACGCTTTCCTCGACCAGCTCCGGCAGACTTTCCGCTACGGGAAATTCCAGCTCTACCTGCAATTCGACGGCCCGCAGGAAGCCGGTCAGCGCGACTTGCGCGGCGCGGATTTGCGCGAGGTGCGCCGCCGCGCCATCGAGCGCTGCGGCGCGCTGAACGTCCCCATTACGCTCGCGATGACGGTGACGCCGGAAAACCTCGCGCACGTCTGGGCGGCGGTGGAATTCGTGCTCGCGTATCCGCACATCCGCGGCGTGGCGTTTCAGCCGATGTTCACGTCGGGCCGCATCCCATCCACTATCCACCCTCAACCATCCACCCGCCTCAACACCGCCGACATCATCCTCGCCGCCGTCGAGCAAGCCGCCGGGCGGCTGCGCTACGAGGACTTCACGCCGCTGCCGTGCGGCGATCCGAATTGCGCGACCATCGGCTATCTGCTCAAGGCGGGCGGGCAGACGCGCTCGGTGAGCGAGTTCATCGACTTCGCGAAAGTGCAGGGCTTTCTCCGCGACAAAGTCCGCTACTCGCTCGAAGACCTGCTGCAATGCGGCTGCGAGAGCGAACCGCTCGGCGCGCTGCTCAAGGAATTCGAGCTGAACGAGACGAACACCTTCCGCCTTTTCATCAAGCCCTTCATGGACGCCGGGACGTGGGACGAAGACCGCATTGACCGCTGCTGCACGCATGTCATCCGGCCGGATGGAAAGCTGGATTCGTTCTGCCGGTATTACTCGGGAGGTAGGCTGTGAAAATGAAACGACCTCGCTGGCCTTGGTTGGCTTTATTATTTGCACCCACCGTAGCGGGATCGTTGCTGATGTTTGCGGAGACGCGTGGAGCGCGTCTTTTTCAGGATGCCGGCCCCTATGCGTGGACAACGGTGTACTGTGGTTATCTTTTTGCGGCATCGATCATTTACAATCTGAAGGATGGAATACGTGGCTGGGACTTGGTAACTCCGTCCATCGCCTTGGCTGCGCTTCTCATACTGGCGAATACGGTACTTTTGGCAGCAGTCGGATTTGCCGGATGCGGATGCGTTGTTAGTCGTATTGGC
>JANXWQ010000501.1 GCA_025351065.1 Chthoniobacter sp.
CGTCATCGACTCCCACACCGGCGGCGAACCGACGCGTGTGGTGCTCAGCGGCGGCCCGGAACTCGGCGGCGGGAGCGTGGCGGACAAGCTGATCGTCTTCCGCGAGCGGCACGATGATTTCCGCCGCGCCGTGGTCAATGAACCGCGCGGCTCGGATGTGCTCGTGGGCGCGCTGCTGGTCGAACCGGAGGACGCGTCGTGCGTCACCGGCGTCATCTATTTCGACAATGTCACCTTCCTCGGCATGTGTGGGCACGGCACCATCGGGTTCGTCGTCACGCTCGCGCATCTCGGGCGCATCGCGCCGGGTGAGCATCGGATCGAGACGGCGGTCGGTGTGGTCACGGCGGTGCTGCACGAGGACGGTGCGGTTTCGGTGCGAAACATCCCAGCGCACCGCAAGGCCAAGGACGTGGCGATTGACGTGCCGGGGTTTGGAAAAATCACCGGCGATGTGGCGTGGGGTGGCAACTGGTTTTTCCTCGTCGAGCAGCACGGACTCGCGCTCGACCTCCCGAACGTCGAGCAGCTCACCACTTTCTCATGGGCCGTCCGGCAGGCGGTGAACGCGCAGGGTTTTCCCGAGGTGGACCACATCGTCCTGCTCGGCCCGCCGCGTTCGGCAAACGCGCACGCGCAGAACTTCGTCCTCTGCCCCGGCAAAGCCTACGACCGCTCGCCGTGCGGCACCGGCACCAGCGCGCGGCTCGCCTGCCTCGCCGCCGACGGGCGGCTCGCGGAGGGCGAGGAGCTGGTGATCGAGAGCATCGTCGGCAGCGTTTTTCGCGGCACCTTTCGCTGGGTGGAAAAAGCGCGCGGGATCATCGCGCCGACTATCACCGGCACCGCGTACGTCACCGCCGAGGCCACGCTGCTGCTCGATGCGCACGATCCGTTTTGCTGGGGCATTCGCTGAGCCGTGAGCAAGCGCATCGTCATCATCGGCGGCGGCGTCATCGGGTTGTGCGTCGCGCATTACGCACTGCGGCGCGGGCACCGCGTCACCGTGCTGGAGCGCGGTGCGGCGGATCACGACTCGTGCTCGCTCGGCAGCGCCGGGATGATCGTGCCCTCGCATTTCACCCCGCTCGCGGCGCCCGGCATGGTCGCGCTCGGGCTGAAGTGGATGTGGAATCCCGAGTCGCCGTTTTACGTGCAGCCGCGGCCAAGCTGGGAGCTGGCCTCGTGGGGCCTGAAATTCTGGCAGGCCGCCACGCCCGAGCGCGTGCGCCGCGCCGCGCCGCTCATCCGCGATCTGTCCTTCGCGAGCCGCGCGTGCTTTGAGGAACTGGCCGCGCAGCCGGGTTTCGATTTCGGTTGGGAAAAGCGTGGGCTGCTCATGCTCTGCAAGACCCAGCACGCGCTCGACGAGGAAGCGCAAATGGCCGCGCAGGCCCGCGCCCTCAGCATCCCCGCCGAGGTGCTCGATGCGAAAGCGGCGGCGGCGCTCGAGCCCGGCGTGCGCATGGACATCGCCGGCGCGGTCTATTTTCCGCAGGACTGCCAGCTCACGCCGCAGCGCTTCATGGCGTGTTTGCAGCGCGCGGTGGAAGGCGCGGGCGGCGAAACCGCTTTCGATTCCGCAGTCACCGGCTGGCGTTTCAACGCGCGGAAAATCGCCGCCGTGCGCACCGCGCGCGGCGAAATCAGCGGCGATGAATTCGTCCTCTGCGGCGGCGCATGGTCGTCCGCCCTCGCGCGCGAGCTGCGGCTCGCCCTGCCGATACAGGCGGGCAAAGGCTACTCGCTCACCCTTCCGCAGCCGCGCCAGCTCCCGCGCATTTGCTCCATCTTCACCGAGGCCCGCGTCGCGGTCACGCCGATGGGTGGCGCGCTGCGCTTCGGCGGCACGATGGAAATCGCCGGACTGAACGAGACCATCAATCCCCGCCGCGTCCGCGGCATCATCAACGCCGTGCCGCATTACTACCCCGAGTTTTCGCCCGACGATTTCACCGGCCTCCGCCCGTGGAGCGGCCTCCGCCCTTGCTCGCCGGACGGTCTGCCCTACCTCGGCCGTTTCCGCGCCTACGAAAATCTCAGCACCGCCACCGGCCACGCCATGATGGGGCTCAGCCTCGGGCCAATCACCGGCCTGCTCCTAGCCGACATTCTCTCCGGCGAAAAACCCGCGCACGACCTTACGCTGCTCGACCCCGACCGCTACGCCTGAGCCCACCTGCGTTTTTCGCCCGTGCAACCCCAACCACGACGCTTCGAGCACGCCGAGCTTTCGGCGCTGTTTTTCCTCAACGCCGCAGCTATCGGCATGTGGAGCGTGCCGCTGGGCAATGTGCTGAAGGCGCACGGCTATGAGCAACTCGTGCCTTTCGCGTATGCGTGCAGCGGCGTGTCGGCGTTCGTCTCGCCGATGATCTTCGGCGCGCTGGCCGATCAGCGCATTTCACCGACGCGCCTCGTGCGCTGGCTGGCGGTGGTGACGGCAGCGTTTTTGGCGCTGGCGTTCTTCGGCATTGGCGAGCATTGGCGCGGGCGGTGGGTGCTGGCGGCGTTGCAGGCGCAGTCGGTCTGCGCCGCGCCGATCTTCGGGCTGACCACGACCATCGTACTGGCGCGGCTGCGCGAACCGGCGCGCGAATTCGGCCCCATCCGCGCGTGGGCTTCGCTCGGCTGGCTGGCCGCGGGCGTGGTCGTGAGCTGGGTGCTGGCGGCGGATGCCTCGGTGCGCTGTGGCTACGCGGCGGCGGCGGTGTGGCTGCTCAGCGCGGCGTCCACCTACCTGCTGCCGCCGGTGCCGCCGTTGGAAATCAAGGCCGCGCGGACGTGGCGCGATGTCTTCGGGCTGGAGGCGTTCGCGCTTTTCGCGCAGCGCGATCATCGCGTGGTCTTCCTCACCGCGGCGTTCATCAACATCCCGATGGCCGCCTTTTTCCCCTACGCGCCCATGCACCTGCGCGACCTCGGCGTGGAGCACGCCGCCGCCGCGATGGCGCTGGGCCAGATCACGGAACTCGCGGCCATGTTCGGCCTCGCCGCGATCTTCCGGCGGGCGCGGCTGAAGTCGGTCTTCCTCGCCGGAATCGGTTTCGGCGTCCTGCGCTACGCGCTCTGCGCGCTGGACGAAAGAGCGTGGCTGCTCGCCGCCGTGACGCTGCACGGGCTGGCCTTCACGTTCTTTTTCATCACCGCGCAAATCTATCTCGAACAGCGCGTGCCGCCCCAGTTGCGCGGGCGCGCGCAGGCGCTGCTCGGCGTGATGACCAGCGGTGTCGGCAGCCTCGCCGGCTACCTCGCCAACGGCTGGTGGAAAAGCGCCAGCACCGCCGCCGGCCACACGCACTGGCCGGCGTTCTGGCTCGGCCTCACGCTCGCGATGTCCGCCGTCTTCGCCTTTTTCGCCCTCAGCTACCGCGGCCAGGCCCAGGCCGCGCCGGTGCCGCCACCGGCGCGCGGGTAAGATGCGCGGCCTAACTTTGTCTTGAATCCCGGCGGAGCGAAAGCCCATGACTCGCCGCGCGATGCCCCACCTTTCCTGGAACGAAGTCCGCGACCGCGCCATCCGCTTTTCCCGCGAGCACGCGGGCGACCGTTCGGAGAGCGCGCAAAAGCAGACGTTCTGGAACGACTTCTTCCACGTCTTCGGTCTCAAACGCGCCGCGCTCGCCACCTTCGAGGAAAACGTCCGCAACCTGAAAGGCAACCAGGGCGCGATCGACCTGCTGTGGAAGGGCCGGCTCCTCGTCGAGCACAAGAGCTACGGCGAAGACCTCGGCTACGCCCAATCGCAAGCCTTCGACTACATCGGCAATCTCGCCACCGCCGGGCGCTGGGATGAGCTGCCGCGCTACGTTCTTGTTTCCGATTTCGCCCACTTTGTCCTTTACGATCTGGAGTCTGCTGAGCAGCGCGACCTGCCGCTTTTCGCCGGGAGGAAAATCCAGCCGCACCACTTCACGCTGGCCGAGTTTCCAAAGCACATCCGCCACTTCGCCTTCATGCTCGGGCAGACGCGCGTGCGGCTCGACCCCGAGGATCCGGCGAATGAAAAAGCCTACCAGCGCATGTGCGAACTGCACGATGCGCTGCGCGACGGCGGCTTCAGCGGGCCCGAACTCGAACGCTTCCTCGTTCGCATCCTTTTCTGCCTCTTCGCCGAGGATACTTTCATCTTCGCGCAGCCGGAGGTTTTCATGCAGTTCATCCGCACGCAGACACGCGAGGACGGCTCCGACCTCGGCGCGCGGCTGGCGGAGCTTTTCGACTGGCTAAACGATCCGCGCGCCGATGGCACGCTCGCCGATACTGATCCGTTTTACGGCTTCCGCTACGTGAATGGCGGCCTCTTCGGCGAGCGCCTGCGCTTTACCCGCTTCACCCGCGCGATGCGCGACGCGCTGCTTTTCTGCTGCGATTTCCAGTGGGCAAAAATCTCGCCCGCCGTCTTCGGCTCGCTCTTTCAGGGCGTGATGGAAGACCGCGCCCGCCGCCAGCAAGGCGCGCACTACACCAGCGAGCGCGACATCATGAAAGTGCTCCGCTCGCTCTTTCTCGAGGCGTTGCGCGCCGAGGCCGTGCAACTCCAGCGCGACCGCTCCACCCGCCGCCGCGCCAATCTCGAAGCGTTCCCAAAAAAACTCCGCGCGCTCCGCTTCCTCGACCCCGCGTGCGGCTGCGGCAATTTCCTCGTCCTCGCCTACCGCGAACTGCGCGCGCTGGAGGTCGAGGTGCTCCGCGAAATCCACGGCGCGGAGCAGCGCGAACTCAACGTGCGCGATTTGTGCAAAGTGGACGTGGATCAGTTTTACGGCATCGAATATTCCGAGTGGGCGGTGCGCATCGCCGAGGTGGCGATGTGGCTGATGGACCACCAGATGAACCAGCAGGCGGCGGAAACTTTCGGCCAGACTTTTGATCGGCTGCCGCTGCGTTCCCCGCCGCACATCGTCCACGGCAACGCGCTGCGCGTGGATTGGAACGACGTGCTCCCCGCCAGCCAATGCGCCTACGTGACGGGCAATCCGCCGTTTATCGGCAAAGCGTTTCGCAATCCCGAGCAGCAGGCCGACATGGCGCTCGTCTGGGGCGGAGTGAAAGGCGCGGGCGTCCTCGATTACGTCACCTGCTGGTATGTGCAAGCCGCGCGCTACATCGCGGGCACGCGCATTCCTGTGGCGTTCGTCTCGACAAATTCCATCAGCCAAGGCGAGCAGGTCGGCATCCTGTGGGGTGAACTTTTCCAGCGCCACCACCTCAAGATTCACTTCGCCCACCGCACCTTCGCGTGGGCGAGCGAATCGCGCGGGAAGGCCCACGTCCATGTCGTCATCCTCGGTTTTGGCGCGTTCGACCGTGTGGGCAAGCGCATCTTCGACTACGAGGCGGGCGCAGATGAGCCGACGGAAATTTCCGTCAGCAACATCTCACCCTATCTCGTGGAGGCGGGTGATATCGTCGTGAAATCTCGCAGCCGCGCACTCTGCGACGTGCCGCAGATGGACTTTGGTTCCATGCCCAACGACGGTGGCTACCTGCTGTTTTCCAAAATAGGTAAAGAGTTGTTCCTGAAAGACGAACCCGGAGCAGCGGAGTTTTTCCGCCGCTTTGTCGGCTCGGAGGAATTTTTGCATGGAATCGAACGGTGGTGCCTCTGGCTCGATGGCGAGTCGCCCGGTCGCTTCCGCAAACTTCGCGCGGTCATGGATTGTGTCGAAGCGGTCAGAATTCACCGGAAAAGCAGCATCCGAGAAGCGACGAAGAAACTGGAAAGCGCCGCCGCCTACTTTGCCGAAATCCGCCAGCCAAAGACCCGCTACATTTTGGTGCCAGGCGTCTCCAGCGAGCGCAGGAGCTATATTCCCCTCGGCTTTCTCCCGCCGGACGTGATTGCCAGCAACCTCGTCAACGTCATCCCGGACGCGACCATGTGGCACTTCGGCGTGCTTTCCTCCGCGATGCATATGGCCTGGGTGCGCACGGTCGCGGGGCGGCTGAAATCGGATTTCCGCTACTCCACGAAAATCGTTTACAATAATTTCCCGTGGCCGGGCAATGTGCCGGATCAAAAGCGGCAGGCCGTCGAAGCGGCGGCACGGGCGATCCTTGAATTGCGTGTAGGACTGGGCGACGGGCGCTTGGGTTTTCTCCCCAGTCGTACACGGAAGCTGAGCGACACGCTGGCCAGTCTTTACGCACCTGGACTGATGACGCACGAACTCAGCAAAGCCCACGCGGAACTGGATCGTGCCGTCGAAAAATGCTACCGCCGCGAGCCTTTCCACAGTGACCGCGAGCGGGTGGAGCATCTTTTTTCGCTCTACGAAAAACTCACCGCCCCGCTGCTGCCCGCCACCCCAAAGACACGCGCCCGGAACCCGCGGCAGAAAAAAGCCCCAGGTCTTTATTCGCAAAAGCTGAAGCCGCCACCCACCGGCGAGAGCACCCCGGAATCGGAAGCCGCCGCCGCGCATTTCTGGGGCATCCGGGAGGAACCGCCCGGCCTTCGCGGCCAGTCGCCGTAGCAGGCACCTCGCGGAGAGGCGGGCGTTGCGGGCGGAGTGGGTTTATGAAAACGTGCGCGCCGCATGGCGGAACTCACGATCACTTTTCTCGGCACCGGGACTTCGCAAGGCGTGCCGGTGATCGGTTGCGACTGCGCGGTGTGCCGCTCGGATGATCCGCGCGACTGGCGCACGCGGGCGTCGATCTACGTGGAGACGCCGGAGTGCGCGTGGGTGGTGGACACGGGGCCGGATTTCCGCGCGCAGGCGCTGCGCGAACGGGTGCGGCGGGTGGATGCGGCGGTCTTCACGCACGCGCACACGGATCACATCATGGGCTTCGATGACCTGCGCGTTTTCTGCTGGGGCGGGCGGGAGATGCCGGTGCATGCGTCGCCGGAAACGATGGCCGATCTGACGCGCGTGTTCGTCTTCGCCTTCAACGGCGAAAACCGCTGGCCGGGTTACATGCTGCCGCATCCGCACTTGGTCGAGGGGCCGTTCATGCTGGGTGCGACGGAGGTGGTGCCGCTGCCACTGGAGCACGGGCGCACGCCGGTGAACGGCTACCTTTTTTCCCGCGACCGCGTGCCGCTGGCGGCCTACCTGAGCGATTGCAAGCGGGTGCCCGAGGCGGCGATTGAACGAATCCGCGGGGTGCGGCATCTCATTGTCGATGCGCTGCGCCACAAGCCCCACCCGACCCACATGAACATCGACGAGGCGCTGGCGCTGGCGCAAAAAGTGGGGCCGGGCCAGACGTGGTTCACTCATCTCTGCCACGACCTCGCGCACGCGGAGACCGAGGCGGCGCTGCCGCCGGGCGTGCGGGTGGCGTATGACGGCTTGAAAATCGCGCTATGAGATTTCGGGTTTCGGGTTTCGGATTTCGGATTTCCGCCGCAGCGGCGGTGCTGCTGCTTTTTGCGGTGAAAGGCGGGGCCGAAGAAGCCAACCCGGACGCCGCCGCCACGCTCGTTATTTTCAACGAGAACGACCGCGACTCCGCCGAACTCGCGCGTTTCTACGCGGAGAAGCGCGGCATCGCGAAGGAGCGCCTGCTCGCGCTGAAGTGCGCGAAGACCGAGGAGATCACGCGGCTCGACTACGACCGCACCATCGCCGAGCCGCTGCGCCGGTCGATGACGGCGAATTTTTGGTGGAAGCTGCGTGAGCCGGACAATCCGCTCGGGCCGGTGGAGGCGAATAAAATCCGCTTCATCGCACTCATGCGCGGCGTGCCGCTGAAGATCGCCGAGGCGCCGAAATATCCCGGCGACCGCGTGACCCAGCCCGCGCCCATCGGGATCGTGAACGCGGCAGCCGTGGACTCGGAGCTGGCCGTGCTCGGGCTGAACCAGCGGCAGATTTCCGGCGCGCTGAACAACCCGTATTTCCACAGCTATTCGTCGTTCGCGGATTTCCACCGCCCCGAGATCATGCTCGTCTGCCGGCTCGACGGGCCGACGCCGGAGATCGTGCGGCGCATGATCACGGACTCGCTCGCGGCGGAGCAGGACGGACTCGCGGGGATCGCCTACATCGACGCGCGCAACATCCAGTCCGAGGGCTACGCCGAAGGCGACAAATGGCTCTACGCGCTGGCCACGGACGCGCGCCGCCACGGCACGCCGGTGGTGCTCGACAACGGGCCGGAGCTTTTCCCCTCGAACTACCCGATGCGTCAGGCGGCGCTCTATTTCGGCTGGTACACGGAGCGCGTGGCAGGGCCGTTTGTGCGCCCGGAGTTTCGCTTCGTGCGCGGTGCGGTGGCCGTCCACATCCACTCGTTCAGCGGCTCGACGGTGCGCGACCCCACGCAAAACTGGGTCGCGCCGCTGCTCTCCGCCGGCGCCGCGGCCACGCTCGGCAACGTGTACGAGCCCTACCTCGCGCTCACCCCGCAGCTCGACATTTTCCACAACCGCCTGCGCGCCGGCTTCACCTTTGCCGAGTCCGCCTACATGTGCGAGCGCACGCTGTCGTGGATGACGACCTTCGTGGGCGACCCACTCTACCGCCCGTATAAAGGCGTGCTCGAGCTCGATGAAAAGCCGCGCACCGGCGAGTGGGCGGAGTATCGCAAAGGCGCGCAACTGTGGTTTTCCACCCGCCGCGCGGAGGGCGATGAGGTGCTGCGCGAGGCCGGGAAAAAGTTGCACAGCGGCACGATCATGGAAGGGCTCGGCCTGCTCCAAGTCTCGGCGGACGACCCGAAGGCGGCGCTGCAATCGTTCGCGCTGGCGCGGGAATTCTACGGCAGCACGGACGACGCGATGCGTGTGGCGGTACATGAGATTTTCCTGCTGCGCGCCGCCGGCCGCGACATCGAGGCGCTCACGCTCGCGCTGAAAATGGGCAACGCCGTGCCGAAATCGCTCGCCGGCGAACTGCTCAAATCGCTCGCCACGCCGCCCGCCCCGCCCGCCCCGCCCGGCCCGCCGACGCCACCGCCGGCAGTGCAGAAAAAATAAGGCGATGAATTTCCGCGTACCACGAGCGCGATGACTCCCGCCGACCGCTACGCGAAACTGCTGCACGGCCCATTGTGCGAGATGCCGCTGCTGCGCGTGCCGCGGGAGCTGACGGAGCTGGAGTTGCAGGCGCACTGGTTCGCGGGGGATTTCGGGCGCGAGTTTCGCACGGTGGCGGGCGGGACGGTGCGGGTGGTGCAGTTCGGCGTCTGGAACCGCGAGGCGGGGCCGGATTTTGCGGAGGCGGCGGTGTCG
>JANXWQ010000508.1 GCA_025351065.1 Chthoniobacter sp.
CCGGATCGCCGCCGACCCACTGCCAGCCGCCAAACACCCATTGCTCACCGACCGAGGCCAGCGGCGTGGGGCCGTCGCACAGGGTAAAGGCCTCGTCCGCATTGACCCATGCCGCGAGCACGAAGTAGTCGAGCGGGTTCGGCTGGGCATCCGGTGGAAACGTAAAGTCCTCCACCCGCAGGCCGGTTTCCACCACCGTGGCCGGGCTCACGGAACTGGGTTGCCGCACCTGATAGGCCGCGCCGGACGCGGGCTGGAAGCGCACGCCAAAGGTTTTTAACTGCCAGTTGACCGTCGCCGCCGGGAACGCGCCGAGCAGCGACCAGGCGCGCGGATTGGCCCCATAGGCGATGGCCGGCGTGAGGGTGAGCGAGCCCGGCGCGGCCGGCACCCGGACGCCACCCCAATTGCGCACGAGCCAGAAATTTGCGCCGACGCCGACCGTAGCCGTCAGCGTGACCGCGCCCGCCGGGATGGCTTGGATCGTGCCATTGCCAAGCCTGGTGCTAAAGCCAGGGCCGCCATTGTCCAGCCTTCCGCCCAAGGGCACCTGCACCGGCGTCTGGCCCGGCACCGCCCAGTAGAGCGTATGGGTGAAGGGTGCTTCCGCCGGATCAAGGTAGAGCGTGACACCTGCCATGGGATACTGCGTGGAGTTGTAAGTCCACGCCGCGCTCACGAGGTTCGTCAGGTTTGACGGGGAAACCTGTCCAGCGCTCAAGTCCGCCACGGCATAGCTGCCCGAGGCGGCCGGCCCCCAAGCCTCGAACCAAGCGATGGGATTGTATGTCACCGTCCCGTTGGCATTGGTCGAGTAACTGCCCAGCGTCTGCCCCTGCGTAAGCGTGCTCCAGCCGCTCGCGTCCGAACCAGCGATCAGGGCATGGCCGTTCCGCGCCGCCGGGATGGCATAGTAGCGGTTGTTCACCCCGCCAGCCGCGACCCAGGGCACATTCGTCAGACCGAGCACCTGGTGGGGGGCCTCCTGGTTTGTGGTGGTATCCACCAGCCACCAGTCGGCAAGGCCGGGCATGCCCGCGGGATTGAAGGGGGACACCGGCGAAAACGCCGCCACCGCCAGGTAAAGCTGCTGCTGTGCGCCACCAACCACCGACGCGCCGGTCGCGATCCCCATGACATACGAGCCTGAGCTATAGCGAATGGTTGAACCGCTGGTGTAATAGCGAAAATCGAAAGTATGTCCCGCGCGGCTCAACGGCACCTGAAAATTGGCGTTGCCCGGATAGATCATGCTGGCCACCGGGCCGCTCGGCAGATAAGTCGCCGGGCTAGGGGTAGGCGTCGGTGTGGCATACGGCGGGGGCGTTGACGAGGAGCCGTAATAAGAACCCGAGCCGGGGGTCGGGGTCGGGGTGGCATAGCCCGACGAGCCGGAATAAGAGGGTGCGGGTGTGGGTGTGGGATAAGGTGGCGGCGTGGCACTCGACGACGAACTGGTATAGGTCGTGGACGTCACCGCCAGCGCCACGAAGGCGGCGAGCAGGATAAAGGCAACGAAGAAACGGAGCTTGCGGGACTGGGGTGTGGTGTTCATGGGGGAGGAGGCTGGCTGGGGTGGCGGGTGGTTACTGCCTGACTAAGCGCGCGTGGAAACTGCGGTCGGAAGCTTTGGTCTGCGTCGAAACACGCCTGACTCCCGCCCGAAAACTAGGGGCAACCCGTTGGGCAATGCCGTCTCGCCGTCCGACAGTTCCGCACCGCCGGTGTGGGAACCGGGAAGCTGCTACCGCAGGCTGGGTCTGGGAGGTCATGGGAGAACTTGTAACCGCGCTTTTGCTAAAAACCCTTCGATCTGGGCGTCAAATGTTTTTCTATGCGGAAAGATTATTTGCCTGCGCGACTCCAAGCCGCCGGATGACCGGCAGGTTACTCTGACAACCAACCCACACCGCCCAAAAACCGACTCGCTTTTCAAGCAAACCGACTCGCTTTTCATACGATCCGATTCGGTTGCCGGCCAATCCGGCTCGCTTCCCAAACCAACCGAGTGGCTTTGCTGACGACCCGACTCGGTTGGGCAGCGATCCGACCCGCTTCGCCATCAAACCGACTCGCTTCGCGGACAAACCAAGTCGGTTGGCCGACGAACCGACTCGCTGCGCAGGCAACCCGGCTCGGTTAGCACAAGAACCGGGTCGCTTTGCGGGCGAACCGGCTCGCTGTTCACGAGCACCGACTCGTTTCGGGCAAAAACCGGCCCGCTTTGCATGGCCGTCAGCCGGCTGGCTCGCCGCGCTTTCCCACAAAGGCACCGCATCATCGTGCGGGAGGTTTGGGACGCTCATCGTGGGCCGCGATTATGCGCCGGTTTCGCGCCGCACGGCAAAGCAAGAATCAGCACCGTGGCGCCGGCTTCCAGCCTGTGGTTGTCCGCCGGGCATCCCTGCCCGGCGAATCGCGCCGCCCGTGGTTGCGCGGGCAGGGATGCCCGCGCGACTTTCACAGGCAGGACGCCTGCGCCACTAGTCCGCAAACACCGCGCGCAACTCATCCAGCGTCAGGCTTTGGGCAAACTGCTCCTCGCCGAGCACGTCGTCCGCCAGCGCCCGCTTCGTTTTTTGCAGCGCGCGGATTTTGCCCTCGACGCTGTCTTTCACGAGCAGCCGGTAGGCGATGACCTTGTTCACCTGCCCGATGCGGTGGGTGCGGTCGATGGCCTGGTTTTCCACCGCGGGATTCCACCACGGATCGAAAAGCACCACGTAGCTCGCCGCCGTGAGATTGAGCCCAAACCCGCCGGCCTTGAGCGAAATTAGAAAAATCGCCGCGCCTTCCGCGGACTGGAAATCGCGCACGAGTTCGCCGCGGTTTTCCGTGTCGCCGGCAAGGTAGAAAATCGGCCAGCCGCGCTCGGCGAGCGTGGTGCGGATGAGGCCGAGCATCTCGACGAACTGTGAAAACACCAAAACTTTCTGCCCTTCTTCCATCAGCGGTTCGAGCTGATCGACGAGCGCCTCGACCTTCGCGCCGACCGCTTTCGACTCCGGCCTGACGAGCCGCGGATCGCAGCAAATCTGCCGCAGGCGCAGCAGCGAGGTCAGGACGTGGAAGCGGTTTTTCGCCAGTTCCTTTTGCGTCGTCACGCCCATGAGCATGGCTTGCGCGCGCTTCAGCTCGGCGCGGTAGAGCGTCTTTTGCTCGCCCTCCAGTTCGCAGAAAAGATCCTCCTCGATGCGGTCCGGCAGATCTTTCGCGACCTGGGTTTTCGTCCGCCGCAGCACGAACGGCCGCACCCGCGAGCCCAGCCGGCGGCGCGCGTGCGGGTCGTCTTTCACGTCGTAGAGCCGCCCAAATTCCGCGCGCGGCCCGAGCGCGCCGGGCATGGCGAAAGCCATCAGGCTCCACAGGTCGAGCAGCCGGTTTTCAATCGGCGTGCCGGTCAGCACCAGCCGGTGCGCCGCGCGCAACCCGAGCGCGAGCCGCGCGGTGATGGACGTGGGGTTTTTGATGAACTGCCCCTCGTCCAAAATCACCGCGAGAAAAACCGTCTTCGCCAGCGCCTCGCCCACGCTGCGGAGCTGCGCGTAGTTGATGACGTGCAAATCCGCGCCCGCGAGTTCGCCCGGCAGTTGATCCACATCCGTGCGCTGCCACACCCGCACGCGCAGGCCGGGCGCAAACCGCTCCACCTCCGCGCGCCAATTGTCCGTCACGCTTTTCGGGCAGATGACGAGCGACGGCTTTTCGCCGTCGGGCTGCCCGCGCAGCCAGACCAGCCAGGTCAGCGTTTGCAGCGTTTTGCCGAGCCCCATGTCATCCGCGAGGATGCCGCCGAAACGGTTCGCGCTGAGGTAGGCGAGAAAGTGAAAACCCTCGACCTGATAGGGCCGCAAGTCCGCACGGATGCCCGCCGGAATCTCCGGCGTCACCCGCGCCTGCAACTCCGCCACGCGACGCACCACGGCCTGAAACTGCGCCGCGGGCAGGAAGCGCGCCGCCGCCTTGTCCGCAAGCTGGAGCGCGTGCAGACGCTGCGGCGCGCTGGAAAATTCGCGCGCGTTCAGGCCCAGCCGCGCGAGCTGCTCCTCGTCCTCGGCGGACAGCTTGAACTCCAGCCGACGCCAGCCCTTTGCGCCGAGCCGCACCCACTTCCCGCCGGCGTCGAGCAGCGCCTTCATCTCGTCCGGCGTGAGCGCGAGGTCGGCGACTTCCAGCACCACGCGCAGGTCGAACCAGTCCACCTCCGACGGCTCCACATCCAGCCGCACCGTGCCTGCCAGCGGCGCCTCGAGAAAAGACGCCAGCGCCCCGCGCAGCTCGATCTCGACTTCGCCATGCGGCAGCGCTTTCAGCCACGGGACAAAGGTGTCGGCAAACTTGCGCGTCACTTTCACAAACCAATGGTGCGCGTGGAAATCCCACTTCGGCGCGAGCGTTTCGAGCAGCGCGGGCACGGCGTGCAGCAGCGTGTCGTCGTGCGCGATGAGCCGCCCGTCGGCCTCGCCTTCCGGCGCCGCGGCGGGCGCGGGCTCGGGGCTGTTCATCCACCCGTGCGGTGTGAAATGCCGCGCCGCGCCGCCCTCGCTGCTCTCGCCCAGCACCTCGATCACGCACACCTCCGTGCCCGCGCCGGGATACGTGGGCTGCAGCTCGCAGCGCAGCTTCGGCCGCAGCCGCACGAGGCGCACGCGCTCGCGCAGCCGCGGCGGCATTTCGATCGCGAGGCTGTGCAAAAAGCGCGCGCCCTCGACCGTCTCCAGCGCCGGTGCCGGGATGCGCGTCTCGGCGGCGGGATTCAGCGCGCGCGCATCCACCGACGGACCGGCCCAGAGCTCATGCGCCATGAGGTAAAGCGTGGGCTGCCCCGCGAGCACGAGCGCGCATTCACCCACGGGCGATCCATCGGGCTGCACCAGCTGGAGGCGGTAGTCATCGTGCTGATCCTGCGCGGGCGCGAGTTGCCAGCGCAGCGGCTCGGCGGGCCGGGCGAGTGGGCTGCCTTCCCTGTCCACGAGCCGGTTCGCGAGCCACGGCAGCCGCGCGAGCTGGTCGATCAGCGCCGCCGCGTCGGCCTCGCCGTACGGCAGTTTCGGGCCGAGCCCCAGCTCCGCGCGCGCCGCCAGCAGCGCGTGCAGCAGCGCCGCCTCGGGTGCGAAATCGCCCGGCAGCAGCGCCGTACCCAGCTCGCCGAACTTCGCCGCTTTCATCGGCTCGAAATCCGCCGCGCCCGCGCGCCGCCACTCCACCCCCGCCGCGTCATTTTCAAAGCGCAGCCGCAGGTCGCCCACATCCGTCGGCGGCGGCAGCGTGCGCGGCTGGAGATTCGTCAGCAGCCTTTTCCAGCGGTCCACCGTGCGCCCGCGCCGCCATTTGCCGATGCGCTCCGCGAGCGGCCCCGGATCGCTCAGCGGCAGCATGAATTCCGGCACCGCGATCCCCTCCTCGTGCAGCCACAAAACGAGGTGCAGCCAGAAATCGAAAACATTGTCCGGCAGGCTCGGCCACAGCTCCAGCCGCTCCCCGCCATCGCCCGCGCTGGCCAGACCCAGCGTCGTCAAATCGCGCCGCTGCACGCCGCCCTTCGTGCGCGCCTGGGTGAAAAGGATTTCGAGCCGCGCGAGGAACGCCGACTCCGAGGCCAGCAGCTCGCGCCCGAGCGCCTCGGCTAGCCGCAGCGCAATGGTGCCATTGGGCGGGAGCTTCGATTTTCCCGCGGCTTTGGCCGCGGGCGGCGCGGCTTTTCCCGCCTCCGCCAGCACCGACCGCAGCAGCGCGTAGGCGTGCTTGCAATCCTCCTCCACCGGGCAACTGCACAGCCCATACCACGCGTCCTCGCCCGGCATGAAAATCACCTCGGTGAGATACGTTTCCGTCCCGCGCACCTCGCCCTGAAAGCCGGTCTCGCCCGGAATCTCGCGCACGCGCCGCACCATGCCGCGCGCGAAATAATCTGCGCCGCGCTGTTGCGTGGCGGGCGGCAGTCCGCGGAGAAATTTCCACGCAGCGTCTTCGAGGGCAGGTAACATCGGGCGGGCACTGTAGGAGCCCCCGCCCCACCCACAAGGGCGAATCACCCCGGCGATGATGATCGCCGCGCCGCGCGGGACCGGCGTAGTTTTTCACGTCCCATGACCACCTGCGCACCACGATGAAAAGCGACGCGAAAAATCCCGGCAAGGAACTCTATCAGCAACTGCGCCGCCGCTCCTGCGCGCAGCTCTGGCTGGAGGAAGTGCCGCGCTTCGACCGCGCCGCGCCGCGCGAGCGCTTCGAGCGGGTGGCTCTGGTGCGCGCGGTCGGCGTGGTTTTTTCCGAAGGCGGCACGGCGGCGGAAAAGGACGCCGCGCGCGCGTGGCTGCGGGGGCTGCTGCACGATCCCGAGGAAAAAATCCGCCGCTACGCCATGGCCGCGCTGCCAAAAATCGGCGCGGGCGCGGGCGAGGAAACGGAACTGCTCGCCCTGCTCCAGACGACCGCCAGCGAGCGGGAGAAAAAATTCCTCGGGCAGGCTTTGGACAAGATCGGCGGCGCCGCGACGCTCGACGCCGCGGTCGCACTGCCCGCGCAAACCGCGCAGAAAGTGGCCGCGCACGTCGCCCGCAGCGCCAGCCCCAGCGCCGTGCGCCTCGACCGCGCGCTCGCGGATTTTGCCGGGCTGCGGATTCACCTGCGAGGTCGCGCGGGGCTGGAGAAAATCGTGCGCGCAGAAGTGGAGGAGCGCGGCCAGAAATTCCGCGTCGCCGAAGTCCGCCGCGAGCTCGTCGCGCTCACGCCAGTCGCGCCGTTTTCGCTAGCCGATATTTTTGCACTGCGCTGCTTCGGCACCGTCGGCTTCGTGCTCGGTACCGCACCGGTTTCAGACGGGCCGGATGCCATCGAGAAGCTGGCCGCCGCCATCACCTCCCCGCTCGCGCGCCACCTCTTCGCGACCTTCACCGAAGGCGCGCCGCGCTACCGCCTCGACTTCATCGCCAAGGGCCACCAGCGCGGCGCGGTGCGGCTGCTCGCGAACTGCGCCTACGCGCTGTGCCCCGACCTGCTCAACGACCCGCGCAGCGCCCCGTGGGCCATCGACATCCACCCCGCCGGGCGCGGTTGCACCGCCGAATTGCGCCCGCGCCTTTCGCCCGACCCGCGCCTGTGGTTTCGCCAGCAGGACGTGCCCGCCGCCTCGCACCCGCCGCTCGCCGCGTGTATGGCGCGGCTCGCCGGACGCGTGGAAAACGACATCGTGTGGGATCCGTTTTGCGGCTCCGGCCTGGAGCTGATCGAGCGCACTTTTCTCGGCGGCGTGCGCAGCGTTTTCGGCACCGACCTCAGCGCCGGCGCCATCGCCATCAGCCGCGCGAATTTTGCCGCCGCGCAGCTCGGCTCCGTGCCGGCGCAATTCACCTGCGCCGACTTCCGCGACTTCGCCATCGTCCCCGGCCTCGGGCCGGAAGGCGCAACGCTCATCATCACCAATCCGCCGATGGGCATGCGCGTGCCGATTCCGAATCTGCGCGGCCTCATCGAAGACCTTTTCGCCACCGCCGCCGCCGTCCTGCGGCCCGGCGGGCGGCTCGTCTTTGCCAATCCGCTGCGGCTCGAAAACCGCCAGCCAGCGCTGCGCCTGCAATCCCGCGAGACCGTCGATTTCGGCGGGTTCGACTGCCGGTTGGAAATGTATCGCAAAGCCGCGCGCTGACCGCTTTCTACATCCGCCGCCCCATTTATGAAAACCTCCCCGCTCCTTTTTCTCGTCCTCAATTTCTGCCTCGCCGCCCTCGCGCGCGCCGAAACCTTAATCGCCACCAGCACGCCCCCGCCGTCGGCCGTCCCACTCATTGAGTCCGTCGCCATCGACGGCGGCGCCTACCGTTTCACCGTCGAGACGACCGACGCGCCCGACCTCACCGACTGGTCGCATCGCGAACTCATCCCCGCGCTGCAAAAATGGTATCCGCTCATCGTCAAAATGCTGCCGAGCGAGGGCTACGCTGCGCCGAAAACTTTCAGCATCAACTTTGTCAACAGCTACAAAGGCGTGGCCGCCACGGGTGGCAACCGCATCGAGTGCAACCCCGCATGGTACCGCGGGCAGCTCAAGGGCGAGGCCATCGGCTCGCTCGTGCATGAGCTGGTCCATGTCGTCCAGCAGTACGGCCACGCGCGCCAGCCCGGCGCCACGCACGCGCCCGGCTGGCTGGTCGAGGGTATCCCGGATTACATCCGCTGGTATCTCTACGAGCCGCAGGCGCACGGCTGCGAAATCAGCCCGAAAAACGCCGCCACCGCCCGCTACGATGCCGCCTACCGCGTCTCGGCGAACTTCCTCAACTTCGTCATCACGAAGTACGACAAGGAACTCATCCGCGAACTCAACACCGCGCTGCGTGAAGGCCGCTACGACCCCGAGCTGTGGAAAACGCGCACGAACCACACCGTCGAGGAACTCGCCGAGGAGTGGAAAAAAGCCCTCGAAGTAGGCGGCCCGCCGCCACCGCAATAGGCGGCTGGCTCACGGCAGCTTTCTCCGCAGTTCCAGGACAAAGGCTTGAATCAACAACGCTTTGGCAATTCCTATTTTCCCAGCAGCGCCGTCCCCTCCGGCCACTGCGTCACGCGATCCGCGGCGCGGTGCAGCGCGGCGTCGATGGCTCCGTCGGGCAGCGCTTTGTCCTCTGAGCGCTGGTTGAAACAGACGGCCCAGCTCAGCCCGTCGTGCCGCCGCACGAGCAGCGTGGAGGTGCCGGGGAGGCTGCCGTTGTGCCAGTAATTTGCGCGGCCGTTTTTACCGACGGGCCGCACACTCCAGCCGGCGGCGTAGTAGCTGGCATCGAGCGCGCCGTCGGCGTGCCGGGAGACGGGTGGCGCGGGTGGCGCGTAGAGCAGGTCAAAGGTTTCGCGCCGGAGCAGCGGGGAGCGGGCGGGATCGTCGAGCGCCGCGGCGAAGCGGACGAGATCGACCGCCGACGCGATCCAGCCGCCGTGCGCCTCCATCGCTTCGAAATGAAAGCCGCCGTACGGGAACGGCACTTTTTCCGGCGGCTCATCGAAGACATTCCGCGCCAAATCATCCCGCGCCTCGTAGTAGCAGACCTCGCCCGCCGCCTGCCCCGCGCGCCGCGATGCGCCGAGGCGCATGGCGCGGATGCCCGCGGGCGCGAGCACCTTTTCCCGCACCTGCCGCTCGTAGCTTTGCCCCGCGATTTTCGCGACGAGCAGGCCCAGCACGCAGTAACCGAAATTGGAATACACAAACGCGCTGCCCGGATCGAAGTCGAGCCGCCGCCCGTACATCCAACGCACCACCGCCTCGGGCGCGGCGGGCGGGCGCAGCTTCAGTTCGGTGGCGATTTCGCGGGCGCGAAACATCGGGTCGCCCGACTTGTCGCGATCCCAGCCGCCCGTGTGGTGCAGCAACTGCGCGACCGTGATCTGCGCCGTGCGCGGGTCCGCGGCTTGCGCGGGATCAAAGCCGATCAGCTCGAAAGCGCGCGCGTCCAGCGCCAGCCGGCCGCTTTCCACGAGCTGCAAAACGGCCACGGCAGTGAACGGTTTCGAGATGCTCGCGATGCGGAAAAGCGCCTCCGGCGCGACCGGCGTTTTCCGTTCGCGATCCGCCAGGCCGTAGCCTTGCGCATAAACGAGCCGCCCGTTTTTCACCACCGCCAGCGCGCCGCCCGGCACCCCGCGCGGCTGCATGAAGGCCGCCATTTCCGCATCGAACGCCTGCGCCACCGTCACCGCTTCCGCCGCGTACGATGGCACCGCACGCGCGGCGAGCAGGCCGAGACTGGTGCGGAGAAAATGGCGGCGGCGCATAGGTCAGTTGCCGCGCAGGCTTTCGAGGTAGGCGAGGAGGTCGGCGACGGCTTCGGGCTTGAGGCCGAGGGTGAGGCCGGGGGGCATGATCGATGTCGGCACCTGTGTTTGCGATTTGATGTCGGCCTTTTTCACGACGTGCGGCTGCTGGTCCGCGCCGAGGAGCGTGAGCGTCTCGTCGGCGTCTTTGCGGATGGCGCCGGCGAAGGTGTCGCCGCCTTTCGTCTCGACCATGATTTGCTCGTAGCCGAGGGCGATGGTCTTGCTCGGCTCCATGATCGAGGTGAGGAGGTCGCCGCGTTTATAGACGCTGCCGACGAGTGAAAGGTCGGGGCCGACTTCCGCGCCGAGGCCGCGCACTTTGTGGCATTGCGCGCAGATGCCGCCGAGCGGGCCGGCGGGGTCGTGGAATATCTTCTCACCGCGTTTGGCGTCGCCGCGGTTGGTCCAAGTGCCGTCGGGGTTTTGCGCGAGCGCAAAGGCGCGCTGTTTCGCGTCGGGCGCGGCGTCCTGCGGTTTCGCAAATTTGCTGCCGTCGAGGCCGGGGATGCGGGCGTTGAATTCCCAGCCGCCGCCGAGGTTTCCGATCTTCACGAGGAGCGCGTTTTTGCCGGCGGCGAAGTGCAGCGGCACGTCGTCTTTGTCCTCCTCATAGCCGCGCGAGCCGGGGCCGGTGTCATGCACCTTCGCGCCGTTGAGCCAGATGGCGATCTGGTCGTCACTGCCGCAGAGCAAGTGGGCATCAGCCTCGGCGAGCGATTCGATTTCCGCGAAGGCGTAGGCGCAGACCATGCCGTTGGTGGCGAAAACCTTTTCGAGGTTCACATGGCCGGCGTCGTTGTCGGCGGTCACGTCGCGCCAGCCGGTTTCCTTGCCCTCGGCGTTCACGTATTTTTTGGAAAGGTCGGGCCGTCCGCTGCTGGCGAGCATGTCCCGCTCCGGCGGATGCACCGCGCCCCACACGTTTTCAAACGGCCCGATCATCTTCCATTTCGAGATTGCACCGCTGTCAAAGGCCGCGCGGATTTCGGGCTCGAATTCCTTCGGGATTTTTCCGCCCGCGAGCATTTCCTCGATGGGTGGCAGCGCGGCTGCGCGCATCGTCTTCAGCGCCTTGAGGGCGTTGCGGCGAAGGCCGCTGTTGTTGTCGCGCAGCGCGTTCACAAGCACGGGGATGGACTGCGGATCGGGCATTGCGGCCAGCGCGGCGACCAGCTCCTTCGCGTTCTTTTTCGTCTTCGCAAACTCGAGCAGCGCGGGCAGCGCGGCCTTGTCGCGGAGCGCGCCGAGCGCCTCGAGCGCGGCCTGCTTCACCTTGTCGTCCGGGTCGGAAAGCGCGGCGATGAGCGGCGGCGTGGCGTTCGCCTTCGGGCCGAGCTGGGCGAGCGCTTTCACGGCGGCCTGCCGGTTGCCCGCGTTCTCGTCCGCGATGTGCGCGATCAAGGCGGGCGCGGCCTCCAGCACGCGCAGCTCACCCGCGGCCTCGATAATCTTGCGTGTGGCGGCGGGCGAAACTTTCGCCCCGGCGAGTCGCGCGATGGTTTGCTTCGCCGCGTCGCCGCCGATGCTGACGACGGCGCTGATCGCGGTGTCGCGAAACTCCGCGTCGGCCTTTTCGTCGAGCGCGATGGCGGTGAAGACGCCCATCGCCTCCGGGTCGCGCTGCACGCCGAGCGCCTCGATGAGCTGGCGGCGCACCGCCGCCTCGGTCTCGGTGGAAAGGCGGCCTCGCAGCGCGGCCAGCGCGGCCCCAGCCGCGCGGTAGGGACGGCTCTCCGAGCCGTCCGCGGAGGCGTCATTTTTGGCGGAAGCGTCTGGAGTGGGCGACGCGTCACGGACGGCACGGAGTGCCGTCCCTACCGGCGCTGCCGCGCCATCGCGGGTTTCGAGGATGAAACCCGTGAACGCCTTCGCCGCTGCGAGGCGCACGCCGGGGTCGGCATCGGCGAGCGCGGCGGTGAGCGCGGCGATGGCCGCCGGGGTGCCGGCCCACGCGACGCTGTTCGGCGGTGGCGGATTCTTCACCGGCTGCGTCCCCCACCAATGGCCGTCGTAGGGCTTCGGCTGGTAGGCGATGTGGCTCAAAGCGGTGATGGCCGCGGTGTGGGTATAGGTGGCTTTGGATTTCGCAAGCCGGTCAAGAACAACCACTCCGTCTTCGGTGTTCACGCCATCAAATGCGC
>JANXWQ010000514.1 GCA_025351065.1 Chthoniobacter sp.
CTCGTGGGCGCTGGCCTCGCTCGGCATCGGGCCGAACGACATGACCCCGGAGAATTTGGAAAAGGCCAAGCCCGTGCTCGCCGAGTGGCTGCCGCAGGTGAAGGTCTATGATTCGGATTCACCGAAGACCGCGCTGCTCAATGGCGATGTCGATCTCGGCATCGTGTGGAGCGGGGAGGCGGCGATCCTGTGGAAAAAGAACAAGAAGTTTACCTATGTCCTGCCGGCGGAGGGCGCGCATCAGTTCATCGACAGCCTTGCTATTCCGAAGGGTGCGCCGGACAAGGAAAACGCGGAGAAGTTCATCAACTACATTCTCAAACCTGAGGTGAGCGTGCGGATCTCCGAGGCTTTTCCCTACACGAATCCTAACGCCGAGGCCGTCAAACTCCTCAAGAAGGAGCAGCGGGAGAATCCGGCGAGTTATCCGCCCGGCGAGCCGAAGCTCGAAACCTTCAAGGACATTGGCAAGGCGGCGAAGGACATTGACAAGCTCGTGACCGATCTCAAGGGCGGGAAGAAAAAGTAGCGCCCGCGCCCCGCGCCGTCCCCCGATGCAAACCGCGCTCGGCGCTCCCGACACCACCGGCACGCGCCGCCCCGGCCTGCTCGGCTGGCTGCTGATGGCGCCCATGCTGGCCTGGCTCACAGCCTTTGTCGTCGCGCCGACGATCATCCTGCTCGTTTATTCCTTCTGCCAGCGCGATGACCTCGGGCAGGTCGTCTATGCCTTTACCTGGGATAACTACCACCGCATCTTCTTCGATGCCGACACCGGGCACTTCGGCACCACTTACTTCACGGTCTTCATCCGGTCGGTCATTTATGCCGGACTTACCACGGTTATTTGTCTGGTGGTGGGTTATCCGGTCGCGTGGTTCATCGGCCGCGCACCCGAGAGCCGGCGCAACCTGCTTTTGACCCTTGTGATGATCCCGTTCTGGACGAGCTTTCTTATTCGCACCTATGCTTGGATTACCATCCTCAGCACGAATGGCCTGCTCAACGGGCTGCTGCAATACACCAAGCTGATCGAGGAACCGTGGGAGATGCTTTACACGCCCGGCGCGGTGGTGCTGGGGCTGGTCTATAGCTATCTGCCTTTTCTTATTCTGCCGGTCTATGGGTCGGTGGAAAAGCTGGATAACTCACTGGTCGAAGCGGCCTTCGATTTGGGCGCGGGGCCGGTGCGCGCTTTTCAGCGAGTCATTCTGCCGCTGACCCGGCCGGGGATTATCGCGGGTGTGCTGCTCGTCTTCATCCCGGCGATTGGCATGTTTGCCATCAGCCAGCTCATGGGCGGCGGCACCGAGCCGACCATCGGCGAAGTCATCCAGAACCAGTTTCTCCAGGCGCGCGACTGGGCCTTTGGCTCCGCGCTGGGCATGACGCTGGTGATCCTGTTTGCCGTCGCCTTTTGGTTCACCGCCCGGTGGCAGACGGCTGAGAGATGAGGCTTGGTGATTTTCTGGTTTCTGATTGAAGCTCCGCGCCTTTTCGTCCGCGCATGTCCGAGCCATCAGCCATCAGCAACCCGCCATCAGCAATGATGCGTCTCTGGCCGTGGCTTGCGGCGGCGAGCAGCGGAGTTCTGCTGGCGCTTAGCTTTCCGCGCTGGGATCAGGGTTGGCTGGCGTGGCTGGCGCTGACGCCGCTGATTTGCGCGGCGTTTTTTTCGCACCACACGGGCCGGCGCACGGCGCTGCGCAAAGCGGCGCTGGGTTACGTGGCGGGGCTGGTCTTTTTTGTGGGCACGTTCTTCTGGCTGAGCACGACGCTCGCGGCGCTTTACGAAAACCCGTGGCTCTATGCGCTCGCGCCGTTGGTCGCGATGGTCTTCGCGTGTTACTTCGCGTTTTGGACGTGGTTCATCGGCGCGGTGCTGGTGCGGGATGACGCGGCGCGGAAATTTCCCAGCTCGCTGTGCAATCTCGGCACGGCCGCCGCCGGGGCGTGTGCATGGGTCGCGCACGAGTGGGTGCGGGAGCGGCTGTTTGGCGGCTTCGGGTGGAATGACCTAGGCGTGGCGCTGCATCGCGACCTGCCGATGATCCAGATCGCCGACCTCACGGGCGTGCCGGGCATCTCGTTTCTCGTGGCGTTTGCCAATCTCATGGCGGTCATCATCGTGCGCCGGATCGTCGGCGAACTCGGCCCGGTTTTTCTCAAACGCATCCGCTGGGAATTCAGTTTCACAATGGCGCTCATCGCCGTGGTTTTCGCCTACGGCGTGCGTGCGCTGCTGGCGAAAGAGGCGGGCGAAAGTGTGGCGCTGCGGGTGGTCGCGGTGCAGCCGAACATCGCGCAGACGGAGAAATTCGACGCCGAGGCGGAGGCGAAAATCTTTGCCGAACTCGACAAGCTCACCGGCCTCGGCGCGCTCACGCGCCCGGCCCCGCAGCTCATGCTGTGGCCGGAGTCCGCGACGCCGCGCAGCATGTTTGCCGACGACGTGAACTACAATTTCGTCATCGACCAGGCGAAGCGGCTCGACGGCGCGCTGCTGCTCGGCACCACCGATTTCGACCCGGAGGCGCGCGAGGATTTCAACGCCGCCGTGCTGCTCACCGGGCACGGCGAAACGCCGCAGTTTTATCGAAAAATGCACCTCGTCCCCTTCGGCGAATACCTGCCGCTGCGGCCGATTTTCGGCGGGCTCTGCGGGCAGATGGTCCCGGCCGATTTCACGCCGGGCCGTGAGGCAACGGTGCTCGATTTACCCGATCCGAAAATCCGCCTCGCCGCGCTCATCTGCTTCGAGGACACGCTTGGCGAACTCACGCGCCGCTTCGTCGGCAGTGGCGCACAGGTGCTCGTGAATATCACAAACGACGGCTGGTTCGCGCAGTCGCCCGCTGCCGAGCAGCACCTCGCGAACGCCGTCTTTCGCGCCATCGAAAACCGCCGCCCGCTCATCCGCTGCGGCAATACGGGCGTGACCTGCGGCGTGGATGCGTGCGGTCGCGTTGAGCTGTGGCTGAAGCCGTTTCAGCAGGGCTTCGCCGCGCGCGAAGTGCTTGTGCCGCGCGATGGGCCGAGCACTTTTTACACGCGGCATGGCGATTGGTTTTCGCATGTGGCGATGCTGGTCACGGTGCTGGTTCTCATGCGGCGGCTCGTGGTTAAGCGGCGGTAGGGCCGGCACTCCGTGCTGTCCGCAAACGTGAACCCGCGTCCGCCGCCTCGCTGACGCTCGCCCCGGACGGCACGGAGTGCCGTCCCTACCCGCCGCGCGTTTGCGGCGCGGCGCGCAGCGGGTATCGTGGAAAAACTTCGCACGATGGACGACGACGCTTTCGACCTCAACGCACTCACGGGCGACCACCTCACCCCGCTCGACCGCCTCGACCGGGTCATCGCCACACTGCCGCCGGGCGATGTCGTGCGCGGGGAGTTACTCGATCTGCGCATCGAATTTGCCGAGCAGGAGGACATGGTCGGCGAGGCGCGGCAGACGATCGAAAAGATGGACGCGATCATCAAAAAGGTCACTTCGCCGGCGAACCGCATCGGCACCTTTCTCAGCGCGGCGAACCGCGAGACGGCGCAGATCGTGGTCGGCGGCGCGGACTACTACTGCAACATCGACCCGCGCGTAAGCATGGACGCGCTGCGCCGCGGGACGCGGGTGCTGGTGAATGAGGCCTACGTCATCGTCGGCGACCTCGGTTTCGACAAGAGCGGGCCGGTGGTGAAGATCGCGGAGCTGCTCGGCCCCGACCGGCTGCGCGTGGGCACGGAGCACGGGATGCAGTCGCTCGTCCTCCAGCGCGGCGATTTGCTGATGAAGGAAAAGCTCAAGGCCGGCGACGAAGTACGCACCGATCCGAACTACAAGGTCGCCATCGAAGTCCTCGCGCGCCCGCACGCCGACGAATACTACCTCGACACCGTGCCGGTGCTGCCGTGGGAAAAAGTGGGCGGCCAGCAGGAGGCGCTCGCCGCCATCCGCGACGCCATCGAGCTGCCGCTGCTGCACCCGGATTTGTTCCGCCGTTTTCAGCACAGCACGCCGAAAGGCTTCCTCCTCCACGGCCCGCCCGGCTGCGGCAAGACGCTCATCGGCAAAGCCACCGCTTACAATCTCACCCAGCAGCTTCAGCAGCAGACCGGCACCGAGATGCGCGAGTATTTCATGCACATCAAGGGGCCGGAAATCCTCAACATGTGGGTCGGCGAAAGCGAACGCATGGTGCGCGAGATTTTCGCGACGGCGCGCGAGAAGCGGAAGGAAGGCTTTCTGCCGTTCCTGTTCATTGATGAAGCCGAGAGCATCCTCGGCACGCGCCGCGCCTCGCGGCACTCGAATATCCTCAGCACGCTCGTCCCGATGTTTTGCACCGAGATGGACGGCATCGAGTCGCTGGCCGAAGTCGTCATCATCCTCGCGTCGAACCGCGCCGACCTCATCGACCCCGCGATCCTGCGCCCCGGCCGGATTGATCGCAAAATCAAAGTCCACCGCCCGACCAAAGACGGCGCGCGCGAAATCTACCGCATCTACCTCGCGGAAAGTCTGCCCTACGATCCCGCGCTCGTCCGCGAGGCCGGCGGCGTGCCGGCGGCCATCGCGCAGTGCATCGACAAGCTCATCGACCTCCAGTTTTCGCACCGCGACGAAAACCGCTTCCTCTCGATCACCCTGCGCAGCGGGAAAAAAGACACGCTCTACCGCGGCGACCTGGTGAGCGGCGCGATCATCGCCAGCATCGTCGAGCGCGCCAAGGCGCTGGCCATCAAGCGCGCCATCGCCAGCGCGCAGGAGGAGGGCATCAGCATGGACGACCTGCGCGCTTCGCTCGACGCGGAGTATTTGGAAAACGACATCTTCCCGCCCGACGACCTCACCGAGGACTGGCTCCAACTCATCGACCACGACCCCGAGAACGTCGTGAAAGTCACCCCCGTCCGCGCCAGCAGCCGCGGCGGAGCGCCGAGCGCGGTGGTGTGAAGCGTCCTGCGCGGCATTTGCGGATGGCAGGCGATTTCTTTTGACGGTGACGGGTGCGGGCTTCTAGTTTCACGCCGCTTTCGATCCGGCGGCGGCGAATTTTTTAAGCGCGAACCCGTAGGTTCCGCTGCGTCCGCGCCAACCCGAGGGCTTCACCCGCACGTCACAACTTTTACGATTTAAGAAGAGGTTCACTTTGAATGTTTAATGGAATTTTTGGGCTGTTCTCCAATGACATCGGCATTGATCTCGGCACCGCGAACACGCTGGTCTATGTAAAGGACCACGGGATCGTGCTGCGCGAGCCGTCGGTGGTCGCGGTGCGCGCAGGCACGAATCATGTGCTGGCCGTGGGCGACGAGGCGAAGCGCATGCTGGGCCGCACGCCAGGCAATATCGTGGCCATCCGGCCGCTGAAGGACGGGGTCATCGCGGACTTCGAGGTGAC
>JANXWQ010000527.1 GCA_025351065.1 Chthoniobacter sp.
ACCAAGTGTGCGTACGGTCAGCTCACACTCGGTCTCCTCGCCCCACTCCAGCTCGTGCCGGAAGTCAAACTCGTCCACCCGGCCCGGCCCGCGGTGATGTTTCCAGGTGACCCAGGTTTCCAAGCCGATGTCGCCCTGCGCCTCGGTGGTCGCCTCGTAGGTGTAGGCAAATTTGCGCCCGCCGTCCGCTGCCGCGAAGGGCTGGCTGGCTCGCAGGGCGAGGAGGATGAGCAGGATGAAAAATGTGGGTCGGTTGAGCATGGTGTTTGTATTGAGAACGAGTCGCAACAGAAAATAGCAAGGTTTCCGATTATGCAAGTGCTTTTTTCAAGACGGAAATGAGGAGCGCATCCGCAGGCGCCCTTCCCGGCCTGTGCTCGCCATCCCAGAGCCCAGGGATCAGCCGTCGAGCTTCACCGAGCGCAGCCGCAGCGCATTGGCGATGACGGAGAGGGAGCTGAGGCTCATGGCCGCACCCGCTATCATGGGGCTGAGAAGCACGCCGAACCACGGGTAGAGCAGGCCCGCCGCGAGCGGGATGCCGAGGGCGTTGTAGAGAAACGCGAAGACGAGATTCTGGCGGATGTTGCGCATGACGGCGCGGCTCAGCGCGACGGCGCGCATGAGCCCGCGCAGGTCGCCGTGGAGCAGGGTGAGCCCGGCGCTTTCGATGGCCACATCGGTGCCCGTGCCCATCGCGATGCCCACGTCCGCCGCGGCGAGCGCGGGCGCGTCGTTGATGCCGTCGCCACACATCGCCACGACTTCGCCGGCGCGGCGCAGCTCAGCGATGCGCGCCTGTTTCTGCGCCGGGGTCACGCCAGCCTGCACGCGGTCGAACCCGAGTTCGCGCGCCACGGCGCGAGCGGTGCGCTCGTTGTCGCCGGTCAGCATTTCGATTTTCAAACCGCGGGCATGCAGCTCGCGGATGGCGTCGGGCGTGGAGGCTTTGATCGGATTGGCGACGGCGAGCAGGCCCGCAATCTTTCCGCCGAGCGCGACGAAGACGACCGTCTGGCCTTGGTTCTGGAGCGGTTCGGCTTCGCGCGAAAGCGCATCTGTGCCGACGATGCCGCGCTGCTGGAGAAAGGCGGGGCTGCCCACGAGCACGGTGCCGCCATTGACCACCGCGCTCACGCCGCCGCCGGTCGTGGATTGGAAATCGGTGGCCGTTCGCGTCGCCAGGCCGCGCGCTTTCGCCCCGGCGATGAGGGCCGCCGCCAGCGGATGCTCGCTCCCCTGCTCCACCGCCGCGGCTGCGCCGAGTACGTCATCCTCGGTGAAGCCGTCCGCCGTCACGCACTGCTCATAGCGCGGCTTGCCCTCAGTCAGCGTGCCGGTTTTATCGACGACGATGACGGTCGCTTTCTCCAGCCGCTCCAGCGCCTCCGCACTTTTCACCAGCACGCCATTGTGCGCCCCGCGCCCGACGCCGACCATGATGGACATCGGCGTGGCCAGCCCTAGCGCGCACGGGCACGCGATGATGAGCACGGCGACGGCATTCGCGATGGCATACGCCAGCCGCGGCTCCGGTCCGAGCCACAGCCACAACGCAAAGGTGACCGCCGCCGCGCCGAGTACCGCCGGCACGAACCAGCCCGCCACTCGGTCCGCCAGCGCCTGGATCGGCGCGCGGCTGCGCTGCGCCTCGGCGACCATCGCCACGATGCGCGCGAGCATGGTCTCGCCGCCCACGCGCTCGGCGCGCATGAGGAAAGTGCCGGTGCCATTGAGCGTGCCGCCGGTCACGGTATCGCCCGCGTTTTTTTCCACTGGCAGCGGCTCGCCCGTGAGCATGGATTCATCCACCGCCGAGCGCCCCTCGATGAGCACGCCATCGACAGGCACCTTCTCGCCCGGCCGCACGCGCAGCAGCGCGCCGACCGCCACCTCGGCCAGCGGCACCGTGCGCTCCTCCTCGCCCCCGACCACCCGCGCCGTGGCGGGCGCGAGATCGAGCAGCGCCCGCAACGCGCCGCCGGTGCGCTGCCGCGCGCGCAGCTCCAGCACCTGCCCGAGCAGCACCAGCACCACGATGACCGCCGCGCTTTCAAAGTACAGCGCCACTCCGCCGCCATGCCGCAGCGCATGCGGAAAAAGCCCCGGCGCAAGCAGCGCAACGACGCTGTAGCCAAAGGCCGTCCCCACCCCGATGGCGATGAGCGTGAACATATTCAGATGCCCCGTCCGCACCGACCGCACGCCCCGCACCAGCAGTGGCGCACCCGCCCACAGCACCAACGGCGCAGCCAAAACCAACTGCGCCCACCGCGCCGCCACGCTCTCCAGCCAAGCCGGAGCGCCGGGCAGCATCGCACCCATCGCCAACCCGAGCAGCGGGAGCGAAAGCGCGGCGCCGATCCAAAAGCGTCGCGTCATGTCGCGCAGTTCACCGTCGTCCTCCACTTCGGCGGTGATGGTCTTCGGCTCCAAAGCCATCCCGCACTTCGGACACGCGCCCGGATGATCCTGCTCGATCTCCGGGTGCATCGGGCAGGTGTAGATGGTCTTCGCGGCGGGCTTCCACGCCGGATTGCGCTCCAGCGCCATCCCACATTTTGGACAATCGCCCGGCTGGTCCGATTCCACTCCGGGACACATCGGGCAGAAATACTTCGCCGCTGCCGCGGGCTGCACATCGCCGTGCGAGGGATGGCTCCCCCCACCGCAGCAGGAGTGAGCCGCCTGCGGCTCCGGCTTCGCCGCAGGTGCGTTGCCAGAGCAGCAGGACCGCAGTGCGGGAGCGGGCTGGGCTTTCCCGGTTTCGCCTTTGCCGTATGATCCGATGGGGGGTGCCTCCGATTTTTCGTCGTCCGTGGAGGTGTGGTGGTGGTCGTCGTGTGGCATGGCTGATACTTCGTTGGCCGCGGCAAGCCTGCAGGTGCCGAACATTACACCTCCGGACGTCTGAAGCCGAGATGCAGTTGCCCCTGGCGTGTGCTCACGCGGAACGTGGTGCCTTCCGGCGCCGGGGCAAAGACTTGACCGCTTCCAACACGCGCAGAGGGATCGCGGAGACGGCGAGGAGCATGCGCGTCCGACTCCCCGGTGAGCAAGGCCTCGCGCAACTTGTTGGGGCCGTTGGTCGCGAGGCGTTGGGATTTACGAAACAATGCAGCAGTTATTTTTGCTCATCGGAACGGCGGTTGTTCAGCGCGCGATCTCCGCTTTCAAAATTCGCTGCGCGCTTTCGCCCGACTCCCAAACGATGACGGTGGAGCGGCCATCGGGCGCGGCGGCGAGGCTGGGGGCCGCGCCTTGGGCATCGAGCAGGCGCGGTGCGGCAGCGGGGAGCTGGAGCATGAGGCCGGCTTTGCTCCGCCAAGCCATGACGGGGCCGCGCGCGGTGGTGGCGAGGGCGGCATCCTTGCCTTCGCCCACGGATTTTTCCGGCTCGCCGGGGCGCGAGAGAAAGAGCTGCGAGTCGCGCCGCCAGACGGTCATGGGCGCGGCGGTCGCATCGCGCAGAAAGGCGATGCCGCCGCCGTCCATGGGGCAGGCGTTGAGCTTCCAGGTACCGGTGCCGAGTTTCGCGGCGGGGGCGAAAATGCGCCCGCCGTCGCGGCTCAGCGCGAGGTAGAGGTCGCGCGCGCTGCCGAGGGAATTGCGCCACATCGCGGCGAGTTCGCCGTGCGGGCCAAAGGCCAGACTCGGCGCGCAGCATTGGCAGATCGAGCCGTCGGGCGATTGGTAAACGCGCGCGTCGGGCTGCCATGTCGCGCCGCCGTCCTCCGAAAGCGCGGCCCATAACTCCGTGCCGCTGCCGCGCAGGTCGAGCCACGCCAAGGCGACGCGCGGGCCGCTGGCTGCCAGCGCGTGGAGCCCTTCGCGCGCGGCTTTCGGCGCGGTGTTCACCATCACCGGCGCGGCCCAGGTCGCCCCGCCGTCGGCAGAAGTCCACGCGAGCAGATCGCCTACCTCATGCGAGATGGCGGCGACCACGAGCCGGTCGCCCGCGACCACGAGACGCGGCCCCCGGTGCATGCCGAGCGCGAGTTTCGGCAGCGCGGCGATTTTCACCGGCGCGCGAAAGGTGCGCGCCTCGTCGGTGGAGACGCTGTGGAAAATCGCGCCCTCGCGTCCGAAGACGACATGGATTTCGCCGCGCGCACCGACGGCCGCCTGCGGCTGCTGCGCCCCGCGCAAATCCGGCGGCGTGATTTCCACCGGCGCAGCGGAGACCATCGAGACGGCGGCAGAGGCGAGCAGGAGCAGGCGCGAGATCATGCGCCGAGCAAAGCAGGCGGTCATGGCGTGGGCAATGTCTTCCAGCCGTGCCAGGCCATGTATGTGGCAAGGATGACGAGGAGCACGCACGAGACGTACGGCGCGCGGCGCATCGTTTCGCTGAAACCGCGAAAGCGCTTCTCGGCGTGACGTACGCTCACGGCGGCAATGACACCGGCCGCGACCATCGTGAGCGCGAGGCCGAGGCTGAACGCGCCGACCATCGCCAAGCCGAGTGAGGCGCGCTTGAGTTGCAGGCAGACGAGCAAAACCGTGAACGCCGCCGGGCACGGCATCAGCCCGCCGGTGATGCCGAACATGACGATCTGCGGTGTGGTCACGGTGCGCCCGCCGAAGCGCTGCGCGATGTCCTGCGCGTGGGCGCGCTCGTGGGCGTCCTGGTATTCTTTGCTCTCGTCATCGTGGCCGTGGTGGTGCGCGCCTTCGCGAAACTCCGCGCTGCAGGTGTGGCGGTGGCCGCCGTGGCCGAGCGTGAGCACGGCGTCGAACTCGTGCGGCTCCGGGATGGCGTCGCGCGATTCGAGAAAGCCCGCCTTTTGCGCGAAGGCGAAAGTCTGCCGCGTGCCGTCGGGGCGCACCGTTTCGATGGCGGTGTCCGCGGCGGCGGGCAGACTCGCGCCGGGCGCGACACGCAGGCGGAAGACCGGCGGCACGCCGCCCTCAAAAACGCTCAGCTCCACTTTGCCGTGGCCCGTATCGAGAATGAACAGCTCGCTGTGGTCGTGCCCGTGAGCATTTTCGCCGAGCGCGTGATCGTGCCCGTGCGCCTCGCACAGTTCGCGCCGCGTGCGGAAATACATCCACGCGGCAAGCGCGAAAATGAAGACCGCCGAGCCGATTTGCAGATACGGCTCGACGCGCTCGGCATCCCACTGGCTGCCAAAATGCAGCGCCCCGGCAGCGAGCACCCAGATGATGAGCGAGTGCGAAAGCGCCGCCGAAAGCCCGAGCAGCACCGCCTGCGCAACCGTGCCGCGGATCGCGATGATGAACGCCGCCATCATCGTCTTCGAGTGGCCCGGCTCCAGACCGTGCAGCGCGCCCAGCAGAATGGCCGTGGGAATGAAGAGCCACAGATTGGCGGCTCCGTTTTGGAGGGCTTGCAGGAAGTCAGGCATGGAGGCGAGTCGGTTTGGAAGAGGAGCGTGTGCCTTATACCCCCATACCCCATAAAAACCAACGCTTACTTTACGCGGGCCGTTCCGGCGCTTAACATCGGCGCGTGTCGAAGCACCATCATCACCCCGAAGCAGAACGCCGCGCCTCCATCGTCCGCGTCCGCAAGGTCGCGGGGCAGCTCGCCGCCATCGAGCGGATGCTGGATGAGGACCGGGATTGCGCCGAGATACTGACCCAGCTCGTCTCCGCCCGGCGCGGTCTGAAATCGCTGGCCGAAAAGCTCATTCATTCGCATGTGCATCACTGCATTGAGGAGGCGCACAGCCCGGCGGAAGGCCAGCGCAAGCTGCGCGAACTGATCACCGTGCTGGAGCGCTACGTCGAGTAGAGCGGGAGGGGACTAGCCAGGCCCGTGCCGGTGGCCAGCCCCGCCTTTACCCGGCGCGGCGTCGGGGATGAAACCGAGGTCGCGTTTCATCCGCTCCGGATCGGCGACGGCGGAGGAGGTGCCCTCGGGCTGCGCGTACCAGCCAGGGTCGGTGTCGTAGCTGGCGAGGTCGGCGCGGACTTTGAGGTTCGTGTACATGCCTCCCATGGTGATGTAGTCGTACGGCCCCGGTGCGCCGACCATCGGCACGGAATTGCGCGGCACTTTCATCCCCATGTCGCCCATGTCGGCCATGCCGGCTTCGCCCATGGTCATGTAGCCGGGCAGGAATTTGCGCACGCCTTTGTCGAAGTCGCCGCGCTCGACGCCGATGAGGTTCGGGATCTGGTGGCCCATTTGGTTCATGACGTGGTGCGACATGTGGCAGTGAAAGGCCCAGTCGCCCGGATTGTCGGCGATGAACTCGACGGTGCGCGTGCTGCCCACGGGCACGATCGTCGTGACCTCCGGCCAGCGCGCACTCTCCGGGATGACGCCGCCGTCCGTCTCGCGCACCCACCAGTAGTGCCCGTGGAAGTGCATCGAGTGATGATCCATCGCCGAGAGATTGCCGATGCGGAGGCGGGTGCGGTCGCCTTGTTTCACGATCATCGGCGCGGTGCCGGGGTAGGCCTTGGCGTTGAGGGTGAGGAGATTGAAATCGGTCATCTCGTTGGGATTCGGGCGCGTGGTGCCGGGGTCGATACGCCACTCGCTGAGCAGATAGACAAAGTCGCGGTCGGGCCGCGGCTCGCGCTCCTCGCGCGGGTGGATGACGAACATGCCGATGAGCCCGAGCGCCATCTGCGTCATCTCGTCGTGGTGCGCGTGATACATGAAGGTGCCGTGCTGCCAGACGGTGAATTCATAGACGAAGGTCTCGCCCGGCTGGATGGCTTTTTGCGTCAGGCCGCCGACGCCATCCATGCCATTGGGAAGGATGATGCCGTGCCAGTGGACGGTCGTCGCAGCGGGCAAATTGTTGGTCACGTAAATGCGGAGCCGGTCGCCCTCGACGCACTCGATGGTCGGGCCGTGAACCTGGCCGTTGTAGCCCCAGCACGTCGCGCGCAGCGCTTCATTGTGCGCGGTCTTCGGGACGAATTCGTGCCACACTTCGCCGCAGGAAAGGTGCATGACTTTCACGCCATCGATCACTTTCCACGGAAGTGTCGAGCCGTTGAGCGTGACCGTGGGAGTGTAGTGTTTATGCGGCTCGCCGGGCTGCGGGTGCGGCGGGCGCCGCCAGGCGGGCTGGCCGTCGCCGGGCTTCGCGGCGCGGTCGGCGGCTTGTGCGAGAGCGGTGGTGCGGTCGAGGGCGGCGATGCCGGCAAGGGCGGTGGCGCTGCCGAAAAGTTGGCGTCGGTTGAGCATAGGTCAGTGGGGTTTGCTGGTGGTGGTTTTAAGTGGCGGTGGCGCGGCTTTTGGCGCACGCGGTTTCGCGTCGAGGTCGCCGCCGACGGCGCGCTCGAGTTCGGCGCGGGTCATCCAGTAGTCGCGGCGGGCGGAGATCCAGCCGCGCTCTGCTTCGAGCTCCTCGCGCTTCGCGGTGAAAAGGTCGAACGCGCCGGTGAGCATCGCGTTATAGTTCAGCAGCGTGAGCGCGAGGATGCGCTGGCGCACGGGCCGCAGGTCGTCGCGGTAAAACTGCGCCACGTCGCGCTGGCTCAGCATGCGGTCGCGCAGCTCGCGCACGTCCGAGCGGATGTCGATGGCGAGCTGCTCAAACTTCCGCTCCGCCATGCGAAGCTGCGCCTCGCCGCGCGCGAGCCGCGCCTGGCCTTGGTTGAAGATCGGCAGCTCCAGCCGCACCGACGGCCCAGTGAGGTTCGCGCCGTCCGGGTCGTGCTCGCCCGCGATGCCAAAATCGAGCACGCCGATGAAGCGGAACTGCTTCTCCAGCCCGAGCGCTTTCACCTCGCTCTCCAGCCCCGCGCGCGCCGCCGCGAGATCGAGGCGATTCGCGACCGCGAGCGTTTCGAGCCCGCGCACGCTCGGTTCGCTGGCTGGTACGTCGGGCAGTTCGCCGCCGAGTTTCCAGCCCGTGTCACGGCCCCAAAGTCCGAGCAGCCGGTTTAGTTTTTCGCGATGCTCGCGCCCCTCCGCCTCCGCCATTGCGACATCGAGCCGCGACTGGCTGTAAACCGCCTGCTCCTGCGCGAGCTTGAGGTCCGTCGTGTTGCCCGCCTCGTGGATTTTCTGCAAAAATTCCAGCGACGCCGCCTGCGCCTCATGCGCCACGCGCAGCCGCCCAAGCAGCGCCTCGTCGGCCTGGAGCTGATACGTCGCCGCCTTCACCTCGGCGACCAGCTTCACCACAGCATCCGCGACCCGAAGCTGCGCCGCCGCGAGCTTGTCACGCGCCACTCGCGAGCGCAGCGGGATCATCAGCAGATCGAGAAAATTCTGCGCGATGCCCCATTCCAACATCGTGCCGCTGGGCGGACGGTCGGGAAATTTCGCCGTCAGGCTGGCCTCGGGATTCGCCAGCATCCGCGCCCCGCGCACGTCGGCAAACGACAGCCCGACTTCTTCAAACATCGCCTGCAATTCGCGATTGTTCAGCAGCGCCACCTGCACCGCGCCGGAGACATTCAGCGGCTTTTTCAAAAGCGCGCGCACCTCCGCCAGTGACTCCTCCCGCGCCGCCATGTCCTGTCCCCACCGCACGCTGCGCCGCGTGCGCTCCTGCACGGTCTGCGCGACCGGCGCGAAGGGTTGGTCCCTGGCCGCGGGGGCAGACGCACCGGCGGCAATGAGGAAAAACGTGAGAAGGGATTTAATGATTTTCATGGCCGGGCATTTTCATTTTGGGCGCTGGCGTGCTTGCTGGCGCAGGTGCGGTCGCCGCCTGGGGTGCGTTTGGGTTGAGGTGGGTTTGATCGGCGGGCGGTTCGGATTCGGCGGCCTCGGCCTGCCGCGCGCGCTGGGCGAGGAGCTCGCGCGTGCGTCGCGTGTTGGCGTCGGCGCGCAGCGCGGCGCGGGCGGGCGGCGCAGCGGCTTCCAAGGCGTCGAGGCTCGCGGGATGTGTCGGCCCGATGACCAGCGGCGGCGTAGCGCAGCCCGCGAGCAGAGCGATGAGCGCGAGTGGGAAATATAAATGACGCATGAGTGTGGGAGCGCAACGGCACGGGTCGGACGTGCCGCTGCGCGATGTTGATTGGCTACTTCTTGGCCGGCGCGTCCTTCACCAATTTCACGTATTTTGCCGGATCCTTTTCCAGTCTTTCAGGCAGTCCTTGCAGCACAGGTACACGTCTGTGCCCTCGTAGGTGACTTTCACGGGCTTGCCGTGCTCACCGAGTTTATCGTCGGAGACGACGCACTTGGTCAGCGGGTAGGTCCTCGGTACGCCAGCTGCGCCGCCCTTTTCATGGTTCTCGCCGTCGTGAGCAAAGGCAGCGGTGGTGATGAACGCTGCCGCAAACGCGGCGGTGGTGGTTTTGATGAGGCTTTGGAGTTTCATGGATATGACTTTGGTTTTTGGTTTTGTGGCTTTGCGGTTTCAGCGAGCCCCCCCGACGACCGCACCCGCGGGGCGAGACCCGGACGCGAGCAATCGCGCCTAGGAAAGTGGGTCAGAAAACGACGGCGCGAAAACCCGCGAGCGCGGGCGGCGCGTCGTTTAGGCGAGGCAGGGCGGCGCGTGACTCAACACGCTCCGCTGGAGAATCCGTTCCGCAAAGGACAGCGCTCGCGGCGGGCCGGTGTCGCACGCCACTGCGGTCTGCGCCGCTACCCTCGTCGGCTCCACCGTCAGCGCAAAATCCAAGAGCGCGAAAAGCGCGGTGTCATATTTCGCCTCCACCTTCGCCGTGTCGGCGGGCAGGCCTTGCAGCGCCTTGCAACATTCCCGATCACCGCCGGAAGCAGGCAGCGGCTTGGCTGGCTCCGACTGGCAGTTGTGACAGCCCGCATGCGCGCCCGCGCTCTGCGCCGTCCCCTTCATCAGGCCGAATGCGCAATGATTCGACGCCACCACCCACGCCACCATGATCAGCGCGACGACGAGCGCGCGCAGCGGTGAGAAGTGGTGGCGGAAAATTTTCACGACGGAGACTAGGAACGCTGAAGACGGCCCCGCGTTCAATGAATCATTCGCTCGCGGGTGGCGGTTCGGTTTCAAAAGATGCGCCGGCTCGCGGGTTGAGCTTCGGCTTTGCCAAGCGCCGCGCGACCGGGCAGATTCCCGCCCCTTATTTTTTATGTCCGAGATTCCGAAGACCTACGAACCGCAAGCCATCGAGGAAAAATGGTACGCGCAGTGGCTTGCTGACGGCTGTTTCACCGCCGATCCCGCGCGCGTGTCCGAACAGCGGCCCGCGTATTCCATCGTCATCCCACCGCCGAATGTCACCGGCGTCCTCACCCTCGGCCACGTCCTCAACAACACCATCCAGGACATCCTCGCCCGCCGCGCGCGCATGCTCGGCAAAGAAGTTCTCTGGCTCCCCGGCACCGATCACGCGGGCATCGCCACGCAGACCGTCGTCGAGCGCACGCTGAAAAAGCAGGGCGTCATCCGCCATCGCGACGACCTCGGGCGCGAGAAATTTTTGGAGAAAGTCTGGGAGTGGAAGGACAAGCACGGCGGCATCATCATCCAGCAGCTCAAAAAACTCGGCGCGTCCTGCGACTGGTCGCGCGAGCGCTTCACCATGGACGCGGAGTATTCCAAGTGCGTCTCCCGCGTCTTCGTCGATCTCTACAAAAAGGGCCTCATCTACCGTGGCAAACGCATGGTCAACTGGTGCCCCGCCTCCCTCACCGCGCTCTCCGACGAGGAGGTGGTGATGAAGCCGCAGAACGGCACGATGTATCATTTCAAAGTCGAGGTGGGAAGTCAGGCGTCTCGCCTGACCGGCGAGCCCGGCGCGACAGGCGAGACGCCTGTCTTCCTGACCATCGCCCCCACGCGCCCCGAAACCCTCCCTGGCGACACCGCCGTGGCCGTGAATCCCAAAGACCCGCGCTACGCGCACCTCATCGGCCAATACGTCATCCGCCCGCTGCCGCCCGAGCTGCCCGTCGAGCAGCGGCTCATCCCGATCATCGGCGACGAGCATGTGGATTTCGCCTTCGGCACCGGCGTCTTGAAAGTCACGCCCGCGCACGACAAGGCCGACTTCGAGATCGGCCAGCGCCACAAGCTGCCCGTCATCGACATCATGAATCCCGACGGCACCATGAACGCCCTCGCCGGCGAATCGCTCGTCGGCCTCGACCGCTTCGAGGCGCGCAACGTCGCCGTCGAGCACCTCCGCGACATCGGCGTGCTCGTGAAAGAGGAGCCGTATCAAAACAACGTCGGCTACTCCGAGCGCGCCGACGTGCCCATCGAGCCGCGCCTCAGCGAGCAGTGGTTTTTGAAATATCCGAGCGTCGCGCAAGCGCGGGCGGCAGTGCTGGGGAGCGCGGGCGTCCCGCCTGCTGGCGATGGCGTCCCCGCCATCGCGAACTTTCCCGAGCAGCGTGCGCCGCAGGAAGTGCGTCGCGGTGAGACACCGCGACCAGCAGGCGGGACGCCCGCGCTCCCCGGCGCGCAAATGCGCTTCTTCCCCGAGCGCTGGGCCAAGGTGTATGACCACTGGCTCGGCGGCATTCAGGACTGGTGCATCAGCCGCCAGCTTTGGTGGGGGCACCGCGTGCCGGTGTGGATGGGACGCTTCACCGATAACTTTTTGAAAGGCATACCTGCCGAAGCGGCGGAGAAGTTGAAAGGCGTGCCGCTTCCGGACGAGGACGAGAAATTCGGTCCGTCCGCAAAACTCAAAGCAGGTGTTGAGGTGTCGCTGTCGGGCCGGCCCGGTCATTCTACTTTCATTCGCTTTCGGCGCACGCCGGGAAGCGGTTTGGAAATTCGGCCAGTACAGCCGCGGCGTTCTCCGCCCGATACGGGAGACATTTGTGCCGCTACAACGTCCAACGAGGAGGCTCAAATACTGAATCAGCTCGGCTTCACCCAA
>JANXWQ010000542.1 GCA_025351065.1 Chthoniobacter sp.
TAAACCTTGTGCCACTGGCCCTCGACGGTCGGCACGGCCTCGGGCATGTCGGCGAGGTAGCGGAGGCTGGGCGCGTTGGCGAAAAGGGCATGCACCTCCTCTTTTTTCGGCCCGCCTTTTTCCGTGGAGGCGATGATGGCCTCGAGCCCCTGCGCGATGACGCTCTTGATTTCGAGAAACTGGGTCTCGTCCTCGCGGGCGAACTTTTTGTCCCGCGCCAGGTTCACGTAATGGTTAAACTGCTTCCAGCACTCGATATAGTTTTCGAGGTGGAGGATGAATTCATCGAGGTTTTTGTAGTGCATGGCGGGCTGGGTTTGGGCGTGCGGGAGCTGGAGGGTGGCGGGTTCGAGAAAGATGAGCGCGCCGCCGCGGAGTTCGCGGGCGGTGATTACGAGGCCGCTGAATTTCAGATGCAGGTCGGTCAGCGGCAGATTGGTTAGCTGCGCGCTTTGAAAGGCCTCGATAACCACGCGGCCGACCTCGAACATGGTCTCGCGGGAAAAAGACGACGGCAGCGTGGAGGCGACGAGGCCGCCGCCGCGGTGGATGGTGTAGCAGCCATTGGGCAGGCGCTCGGGGCTGAGCGTCCGCCCGGCGCGGGTAAAGGGTTTCAGGATGCCCATTTGACCTCGATCTGTTTCATGGTTTCGCGGATGTAGGGGAGCGTGGCGGAGCGGGTGAAGCAGACGCCGAGATCCTGCGCGTCGCCCGACAGAATGGCGATGTGGCGCTGCGGCCCGAGCGCCTCGATCTGCTCGAGCTGCCCGGCCTCCAGCCGGTCGCCGAGCGTGCGCATGGCCCGCGTGGTCTGGTGGATCCACGCGGCCATTTCGTCGGGATTCTCCGCGCCCCAGTGCTCGAATTTCGTGGCGTCCGCGCCGTCCACCGCGACGGCGGACTGCACGCCTTTGTAGCGCGCAAAGACCGCCAGCGCATTGGTCTCCTCGCTGGGCGCCACATCGGCGTCGGACTCGTCCATGGCCTGCGCGGTTTCCATGAGCAGGTTTTCGTAGGAGGAGAAAATGGTGCGCGGGCGCGGCACATCAGAGGGCAGGATTTCGAAACTGCCAGCCTTCCAGCGGAGCATTTCGAGAAAGGCCTCGCGGCCCAGCGTCGGCCCGCACGCGGCGTCGATGATCTCGCCTTTTTGAATCCAGATGCGGCCCTCGCCGGCGGCGCTGGTGATTTTCAAAATCGCCGAACTCTGGGTCAGACATTCGAGCTGGATGATGTCCACCAGCGTCTTGCTCTGCACCCCGCGGAAACCGCCCGCGTCGTTCTTTTCCAGCATGGACTCGATGCAATCCACGAAGTTGATGATTTCCTTGCCGGTCTTCGGTTTTTCCAAGTACAGGTCGATGCCCATGCCATAAGCGCGGGCGCGAAACTGCTCGTCCTCAGTAGCCGTCATCACCACCACGCGCAGCGTGGGAAATTTCCGGCGCACGATGGCGAGCACCTGAAAGCCGTCCATCTGCGGCATGCGCAGATCGACCAGCACGAGATTGAAAGCCTCGCTCTCGAGCAGGGCGATGGCGCGGGCGCCGCTGTCGGCGGTGTGGATTTCCGGCTGGCTGGGCAGGCGGGCGAGAATCTCCTGGTAGATTTCCAGGATGTCGTGTTCGTCGTCGAGAATGAGAATTTTCTGCCGGGCGGGCATGGGCGGGAAAGCTAGTGGGAATAAGGGTTGGCGGGCCGCGGGCCGGCGTTTTGGCCGGCGGGCTGGCGCGGATAGTTTAGCACGTCGCGGGCCAAGAAATGCGGCGCGGCCAACAATTTTGAGAGCCGGGATGGGCTTGGCATCGCGATTGCTAGCTCGGATGGAAACCCTCTGGCCCATGCTCTCGATCCTCAAAAAACTCTTCCGCAAGTCCGAGCCCCAACCCGTAGCCCCAGTCGCGGCACCCCGCGCCGTGCCGCGCGGCGAGCCCGCCGCTCCGATGCCGAGCGTGGAGGTCGCACACCTTTCCCTCGCGGCCATCATCAGCCGCTTTCCCGCGGAGCTGAAAGCCTCGGTGGTCAGCGCGCCGGACGCCGCCGCGACGATCGCGCTGCCGCTGCTGCTCATCCACCGGCAGCTCGCCTCGGGCACGGTGCGCATGTCCTACGCCAGCCTGCACCGCCAGGCACCGCAGGGCGTCTTTGCGCCGATCACCATGGGCGACAAACGGCAGGTGGAAATCCCGTTGCAGGAAATCTTCCGCCACGTCAGTCCGCAGGCGCTGAAGCGCCGCGTGGACCAGCGCCAGCTCGACCTGGCGGACAATGACTTCAATCTTTTCGGCAACGAGGAAAACCCCTACGAGATCGCGCCGACCACGCCGGACAATCCGCCGCCGCGCCCGCCGCGCAAAGATTCGACGGTGCTCAATCTCCAGCCCGCGCCCGCCTCGCGCATCGGCCGGCCCGACCTCAGCGCGCCACCCGCGCCCTCCGGTATCAAGCCACCCCACGGCATGCGCACCGTCGCGCCGCCCGCCGACTTTGCCACCACCCCGCCGCCCGCCGCCTTCGTGCCGTCCGACGAGCCGCCGCTGATCCTGCCGCTCGCCCGGCTCAGCAACGCCTGGCCCGAGCAAATCTGCGGCGAGATCACCGCCCTCGATGCCGAGACGACCGTGGCGCTCGATGCCGGCGTGGTCGCCGCCGGACTGGCGCGCGGCAAAGTCACTTTTACCTGGGGACAAATTTGCGCCGGCCTCGCGCCCGCGCCCGCCGAGCCGAGCGCGTTCGACGCCGACACCCTCCTCACGCTGCCGCTGAAAGTCGTCGCGCCGGCCTTTCTCGCCGCGACCAGCAAGGCCAAGAGCGGACGCAAAGCCGTGCAGATCGACGAGAGCATCCCCGCGCTGTTCAACGACGGCCGGGAGCCCGCGCCGGTCGTGGCAGACCTCCCGCCGCCGGTGGAGGAGCTGCCCGCGGAACCTGTGCCAGAGCCGGTCGCCGAGCCGATGGCCCTCGCCACCGCCCCCGCGCCGGGGAAAATTCCCGAGACCGTCGGTGAGATTTTCGGCGAGCCGGACCGGCTCGATTTCACCCCCGCCGAAATCGTGGCCGGCACGGTGAAACTGCCCGGCGTGGCGGGCGCGACCGTCGCGCTGCAGGAGGGTCTGGCCGTCGCCACCTCGCTGCCCGAGGGCGTGAAAGGCGATGTGGTCGCGGCTTTCCTTCCACAGATTTTTGCCCGCCTGAACCAGTACGCCGGCGAGATGAAGCTCGGCGAAGTGGATGACCTCCTTTTCACCACCCACGGCGCGCACTGCCAGATTTACCGGCTCGGCTTTGTCTATTTCGCCATCCTCGGGCACCCCGGCGCGGCCCTCCCCTGGCACGAACTGCGGCTCATCGCCGCGGAACTCGGACGGCAGACGCAACCATAAATTTACCCAACTCCAAACATGGCCATCATCAACCAAGCGACCAAAGAACTGCAGGTCAAAATCGTGTACTACGGGCCGGCGAAAAGCGGCAAGACCACCAACCTCGAGCAAGTCCACAGCAATGTGCAGGTGCCCGAGACTTCCGCGAAAGGCAAGCTCACCTCGCTCGCCACGAGCAGCGACCGCACGCTGTTTTTCGACTTTTTCCCGCTCGAGGCTGTGGCCATCCGCGGCTTCAAAACCAAGTTCGCGCTCTTCACCGTGCCCGGCCAAGTCATCTACAATGCGACGCGCCAGATCGTGCTCCGCGGCGTGGACGGCATCGTCTTTGTCGCCGACTCGCAGTACGACAAGATGGAGGAAAATGTGGAGACCTTTAAGCATCTCGAAGACAACCTGAAGACGCTCAATCTCAACCTCGCCGACATCCCCTACGTGATGCAGTACAACAAGCGCGACCTGCCCGATGCCGCGCCCACCGAGTACATGGATTTCGTGCTCAACAACCGCGAGGTGCAGGTGCCGTCCTTCGAGGCTTCGGCGGCGAAAACCGAGGGCGTCTTCGAGACGCTGAACATGATCACCCGCATGCTGCTCCACAAATTCCTGAGCGACGGAGTGCGGAAATAACACATTCTCATGGGCCAGTTTCCTCAACTCATCCAAGAAGACCTCGACGCGCTTAATGTCACGATGCACGCCCTGCTCAAAAAGAGCGAGGCCAACGTCGCGCTGCTCGTCGAGAAAGCCGGCTACCTCATCCACCAGTGCGGCAGCCAGGATTCGATGGACTCGACCACTTTCGCCACGCTCGGCTCAAACGCCTACAACGCCGTGCAGTTCATGGCGCAGCTCGTGAACGAGAGCAATTTCACGAGCATGTACCAGCAGGGCGAGCACTTCAGCACGCTCATGGTGAACGTGGATGAAAACTCGATCCTCGTGATCGTCTTCCCCACGCATCTCACCGTGGGCTCTATGAAGTACTACGCCGCCCCAGCGGCGAAAAGCATCGGCGAGCGCATCCAGTTCGCCACCGACCGCGCCCCCGGCGCGGGCCTCGATCTCAGCGACCTCGATCCGACGGACGTGCAAGCCCTGTTTCGGAAAAAGTAGGGCTGATGGTGGTGCGGTCGGCAAGTGTCCATGCCATGCCCATGAGTGGCTGCTCATGCGCAAAATATCCTGTTTCGTGAACACGTTCCAAGCTACGTGTGCATGATCTGCGCATGTTTGACCGCACCACGCCTTACAACAACCTCCCGCTGCTCCCGCCCGCGGCGCACCTCGAAACGCCCGCGGTTTTGAAAGCGGCGATCCGCGCCAGTCGCAGTCTCGCCGAGCTGAAAGGGCGCACGCGCACCGTGCCGAACGCCTCGATCCTGCTCAACACCATCGCCCTTCAGGAAGCGCGGGCTAGTTCCGAGATCGAGAACATCTTCACCACCAGCGACGAGCTGTACCGCGGTCTGAGCGCCGACTCACCGGAAGTCAGCCCGCACGCCAAAGAAGTGCTGCATTACAACGAAGCGCTCTGGCATGGCGCGGCGGCGTTGCGCGACCACCGCCCGCTTTCCGCCGCGCTCACCATCGAGATCGTCCGCATGATTAAGGCCGACGTGCCCGGCATCCGCGCGCATCCCGGCGCGGATTTGAAGAACCGCGCAACCGGCGAAGTCGTCTATACGCCGCCCGACGGTGCCCCGCGCATCCGCACCCTGATGGCAAACCTGGAGCAGTTCATCAACGGCACGGAGGACGACCTCGACCCGCTCGTGAAGCTCGCCGTGCTCCACTACCAGTTCGAGGCCATCCACCCCTTCTCCGACGGCAACGGCCGCACCGGGCGCATCCTCCTCATCCTTTTCCTCCTCCAGCAGCGCCTGCTCGAACAGCCCATCCTTTTCCTCAGCCGCTACATCATCGAAAACAAAAGCCACTACTACCGCCACCTCCGCGACGTGACCGAGACCGGCGCCTGGGAGCCGTGGATTCTCTACGTCCTCCGCGCCGTCGAGACCACCGCCGAGACC
>JANXWQ010000547.1 GCA_025351065.1 Chthoniobacter sp.
GCAGTTCAGGCGACGGATCGCGCAGCGCTGCGTAGATCACAGGCAGCGCGGGCGCGGCGGCGTGGCCGATGCCGGCGAAGGACGTGAGCGCGTTGGCACGCACATCGTTGGCGCTGTTTTGTGCGATCTCCAAAAGGCGCGGCACCGCGGCGGCGGCGGGCTCGCCGATTTTGCCGAGGGCTTCCATCGCGGCGCTTTGCAGCGGCGCATCGCCGAGCCGGGCGATGAGGTCGGGCACGGCTGGCGCGGCTTTCGCACCGAGTTCGCCAAAGGCGCGCACGGCGGCGAGTCGTCCGGCGGCATCGTCGTCGGCCAGCAGTTCGCGCAGGCCGTCCACGCCGAGCGACGCCGCGCCGCCGAGCGCCGCGAGGCCCGCCGCGCCGGTCTTGCGCAGCTCGGGCACCGGGCTGGCGAGGGCGGTTTGCAGCAGCGGCTTGAGTTGGGCGGGCGGGGCTTGCAGGGCGGCGAGCGCGCGCAGGGCCGCGGCCTGCACGGGCGCGTCGGATGCGGAGGCGAGGGTGAAAAGCGGCTTGATGGCGTCCGCGGCGTCGCGGCCCATCGCGCCGAGCGCACTCGCGGCGGCGGCACGTTGCGCGGGCTCGGGCTGCTTGAGGGCTTCGATGAGCACGGGCACGGCGGGCGGGCCGAAGCTGCGGAGCGTGCGCAAAATCCACGCGCCGCTCGCGGCGTCCGATTGCTTCAGCGCGGCGAGCAGCGCGGGCAGCGCAGCGGGGCCGATTTGTGCGAGGGCATCGGCGAAGACGGCATCGCCCTTCGCGGCGCGCGCGCCGTCGATGAGCGCGGGCAGCGCGTCTGCAGCATCTGGCCCGAGGCGTCCAAGCGCGTGCGCGCCGCGCTGGCGCACGGCAGGATTCGCGTCGTTGAGCAGGGCGGCGAGCAGCGGCACCGCCGGACGGCGCAACGCCCGGGTGGAAGCGATGGCGTTGATCGCCGCGTGGCGGACTGGCTCGCTGTCGTCTTTCACCGCGGCCACGAGCAGCGGCGCGGCTTTCAGCGGGTCGGCGGAAATTTTCGGCAGCGCCGTGAGCGCGGCGGCGCGCGCGGCGGCGTCGGTTTCTTTCGCCAGCATTTGCAAAAGCGCAGGCTCCGCGTTTTTCGCGACAGCACCGAGCTGCGCGAGCGTGAGCGCCGCGCTCGTGCGCTGGAGCGGCTCATTCCAGACGAGTGCCTCGCTGACCGGCGCCACAGCATCCGCGCCGATTTGCGCGAGTGCATCCACCGCTTCCTGCCGCACGAACGATTCGCCGTGGCCGAAATTTTCTCGCAGCACCGGAATCGCCGCCTTCGCCTGCGGCCCCATGCCGCCGAGCGCCCTCGCCGCTCCCGCGCGCAGCCCGCTGTCATCCGCGCCGAGCGCTCTAATCAGCGGCGGAATCGCCTCCGGCCCGATGCGGGTGAGCGCGTACGCTGCGCGCACCATCCCTTGCCGCCGGTCGCGGTCGCGCCCGGTGCGCGAGTTCAGACCGTCGAGCAGCGCGGGAATCGCGTCCTTCGCTTCCGGCCCGAGCGCGGCGATGGCGGCGATGGAAAACGACCACACCTGCTTGTCCGAATCCTGCAACGCTTTGAGCAGCGCGGGCAGCGCGGCTTTGGCTCCGGGGCCGATTTTCCCGAGCTGAAATGCCGCGTCCCGCCGCGCGCCTGCCTCCGACGACGCGAGCTGCTGCGCGAGTTTTTCCACCGACGGCGGCGCGTCCTCGGCGAGCGCCGAAACCGCCAGCAAACAAGCGCCAGCGCCCGTCGCGAGCGCGCGAAGAAAAGGATGCGCGCTCACCCTTCGAGCCCGCGCAGCGTGCCCGTGCTGTCGCCGAAGGAATCCACGCGCGCGCCCATGCGGTCGAGCATCGCGACGAGCAGATTCGCCATCGGCGTCTCGGCGGTGTAGCGCAGATGCCGGCCCGGCAGGATACTGCCGCCGCCGCGGCCGGCCATGACGAGCGGGAGGTTGTCGTGCTCGTGGCGGTCGCCGTCGGCGAGGCCCGCGCCATAGACGAGCATGCAGTTGTCCAGCAGCGTGCCGTCGCCCTCGGGGATGCCGCGGAGGCGGCTGAGCACGTAGGCAAACTGCTGCATGTGGAAGCGGTTGATGTCGCGGATTTTCGTGCGTTTCGCGGTGTCGCCCTGGTGGTGCGAGAGCGAGTGATGGCCGTCGTTGACGCCGATGTTGCGGTAGCTGCGGTTCGAGCCTTCGTTGGCCAGCATGAAGGTGCAGACGCGCGTGGTGTCG
>JANXWQ010000553.1 GCA_025351065.1 Chthoniobacter sp.
CTCGGCGCGCTCTGTTACACGCTCACCGCACCGAAGCGCTACCGCGTGCAGCGCAAGGCGGCTTCGGCGATGAACGCGCTGCTGCACGATAATCTCGCGGGCATCCGGCAGATCAAAACCTACGTGCGCGAACGCGAGGAGCACACGCGTTTCAACGGCGTGAGCGGGCAACTCCGCACGGCCACGCTGACGGTGATGAAGGTGTGGGCGATCTACAATCCGCTGATGAGTTTCCTCGGCGCGTGCGGGGCGGTGCTCGTGGTCGGTTTCGGCGGACGCGCGGTGCTGCGCGGGGAAATGGGCGTGGGCGATCTCGTGGCGGTGCTGTGGCTGGTCGGCGCGCTGTATGAGCCGGTGGGGAAACTGCATTCGCTCAATCAGCTCGTGCAGGCTGGACGCGCGGCGGGTGAGCGCGTGTTTGAGATTCTCGACACGCCCGCGGAGCCCGGCCGCGTCGAGCACGATGAGCCGGTGAGCATCATCGGCGACGTGCGTTTTCAAGACGTAGGCTTCGCGTATTCCGAGGAACTGCCGGTGCTGCATCACATCTCGCTCCACGCGCGGCCCGGCGAAACCGTGGCGCTCGTCGGCCACACCGGCGCGGGCAAATCCACCCTCGTGCATCTGCTCACGCGCTTCTACGAATTCGACGACGGCGAGATCCTCATCGACGGAAAACCGCTCCGCGATTTCTCCAAAAGCGCGCTGCGCTCCGCAGTCGGCATGGTCACGCAGGAGAGCTTCCTTTTCAACGGCTCCATCCGCGACAACCTCCGCCTCGGCAAACCCACCGCGACCGACGCCGAACTCCTCGCCGCGCTCGAAGCCGCGAACGCGCGCGAATTTGTCGATCGGCTGCCGGATGGCCTGGGCACAGTGGTTGGCGAGCGCGGGGTGAAACTGAGCGTCGGCGAAAAGCAGCGCGTTTCCATCGCCCGCGCGCTGCTCAAAGACCCGCCCATCCTCGTCCTCGACGAGGCCACCGCGAGCGTGGACACGCAGACCGAACGGCTCATCCAGCAGGCGCTCGACCGGCTCATGGCCCAGCGCACCAGCTTCGTCATCGCCCACCGCCTCTCGACCGTGCGCCACGCGGATCAAATCCTCGTCATGGACCGCGGCCGCATCGTCGAGCGCGGCCGCCACGACGACCTCCTCGCCCTCGGCGGCATCTACGCCCGCCTGTGCGCGAGCAGCTTCCTGGAAAAACCGGCCGCTCCGGAACTTGCGGCCCGCTGACGGCCGGCCGGGTGATTGACGCGCCGAGTCTGCATCTTGTAATACGTCACCGTATGACAAAGGTATTGACCATTCGCATCTCGCCCGAACTGCTCAGCAAAGCGGAAGCTAGGGCCGCGCGGCTCGGGCTGGACAGGGCGAAGTATGTCCGCAGCCTCATTGAGGAAGATCTGGCCGCAAAGGAGCCGGCGCGAAAGCACCGGTTTGCCTCCGCGGATTTGGCCGGCAGCTACGTCGGCGACGGGAAGCCCGCGACCAACGCGCGCATCCGCGAAATGTGGAAGCAGCGCCTCATCGCCAAACGTGAAAAGAATCGCTGACACCGGGCTGATCGTCGCGCTGCTCACGCGCAACGATCCCTTCCACGCGTGGGCGCTGCACGCCTTTCAGCAGCACGCGCCATTTCATGTCTGCGACGCCGTGCTGGGCGAAGCGGCAAGTTTCTTTCCCGACCCGCTCCGCGTCCTCCAGCTCGTCGCCCGCCGGGACTTGATTCTCGACCCCGCCTTTGACCTCGCCGACGAGCTGCCACGCGTGCTCGCCCTCGCCACGAAATACGCCGCCCGCCCGATGGCTCTCGCCGACGCCTGTCTCGTGCGCATGAGCGAACTCACCGAGCGCGGCAAAATCTGGACGGTTGATCGCGCCGATTTTGCCGCCTACCGCCGCCACGGACGGCAGTCCGTGCCGTGCGAATTTCCGCCGGAATAATCCGCAGACCGTTGGCCACGGAATCGCTTCCGCGCAGTCCGTGAGGCACGGGAAAGGCGCGATTGCGAAAATATTTGAAAATTCTTTTGACGCTCGCGGCTTAATTTGGGACAAATCGGGGCGGTTCGGGGCGCAAAGGTTTTCAACTCGAACCACCACCCGCTATGGCCACCAACAACCAGAACTCCGACGCCCCTGCGTTCACGGGGGAGTTCCGCCATCGCATCGAGGGAAAAAACCGCATCACCATTCCGTCGGCGTGGCGGTTTGGGGAGGAGGTCGAGCTATTCATGATCCGCAAGACGCTCGCGAAGTGCATTTCGGTCATGACGCGCACCGAGGTGGAGCGGATCAAAGCGAAGGCCGACGACATGGCGCCCGAGGATCGCTCGCATTTTTTCCAGCTCTTTGGCCGCAGTCTCCGGCAGGTCACGCTCGACAAGGCGGGCCGCGTTTCGATTCCCGACGATCTTTGCAAAGGTCTGAAGATCGAGGGGGAGGTTTTCCTTTCCGGCTCGGTGGACACCTTCAACATTTGGAACGTCGCGGATTTCGAGGCGGCGCATCCCGAGGATGACGAGGGCAGGGCGAGCGTGTTGCGGAGGCAAGGCATATGATCGCGATGGCCGGATTTTCCACCAAACCCCGCGCGAAAACCAAGACCAATCCTTTGAAAACGCGCGCTTACGGATATCACGACGCGGTGCTGCTCGCGGAGGTGGTGAAGCTGCTCGCGCCCGCGCCGGGCCGGGTCATCGTCGATGGCACGCTGGGCGGCGGCGGACACAGCGCGGCGCTGCTCGCGGCGGGTGTGCGCATGATCGGGCTGGATCAGGATCCCGAGGCGCTGGCCTTTGCCGAGGCGCGGCTGGGCGAGGACGGGGAAAATTTTCGCGCGGTGCGTTGCAACTTCGCAAATGTGGGAGCGGCACTCGATGCGCTCGGGATCGCGCAGATCGACGGTGCGCTGCTCGATCTCGGCGTGTCGTCGCGGCAGCTCGATGTGGCGGAGCGCGGCTTCAGCTTCATGCGCGAAGGGCCGCTCGACATGCGCATGGATCCGAGCGCGCCGGTGAGCGCCGCGGACCTCGTGAACACGATGGCGGGCGATCAGCTCGAACGCATCTTCCGCAATTTCGGCGAGGAGCCCGCGGCGCGGAAAGTCGCGGTGCGGCTGGTGCGCGACCGCATGGTGACGCCGTTCACGACGACCAAACAGCTCGCGGATGCTGTGGAGACGGTCATTCCGCGCCGGGGCCGCACCCATCCGGCGACGCGCATTTTCCAGGCGCTGCGCATAGCCGTAAACCGCGAACTCGACGTGCTCGCCGCGGGGCTCGAAGCGTTTTCGCAGCGGCTCGCGCCCGGCGGGCGTTTCGCGGTGATCACCTTTCACAGCCTCGAAGACCGCATCGTGAAGACGTTTTTCAAAACGCACGCGACCGAGTTTATCGACCGCCCCGAGTGGCCCGAAGCGCGGCGGAATCCCGATTTCATTTTCAAGGCCGTGACGCGCAAGCCCGTCATCGCCGGCGAGGCCGAGCAGCGGGCCAACCCGCGCGCCCGCAGCGCCAAACTCCGCGTGGTCGAAAGGATTTCCGATGCCCGATAACCACCGCCGCAACGCCCACACCGTCCCGGTCGTGAGGTTCCTCACCTTCACCGCGCTCGGCCTCGCCGCGTGCGCCGCGGGGCTCAGCTTTGTGTGGTGCAAAAACCAGATGTTCACCACGGGCTCGCAGATCAAAAAACTCGAGGGCGAACTCGTGCAACTGCGCAGCCGCAATGAAGCGGCGCGCACGAACATCGCGAAGCTCACCTCCACCGCCGAACTCCAGAAACGCTTTGCCAGCGGCTGGATCAAACTCGTGCCGATTTCCGGCGACCGCATCGTGCTCGTCAGCAGCGCGCCGAAGCCCGCGGCACCCGGCGAACTGCGCGCCGTGAACAACGAAAGGAGGCAGCCATGATTCGCGCGCCACGCACCCGCGCGCTCATCGCCTGCTGCGGACTGGCGTGCTGTTTCACCGCATTTTCCGCGCGACTGGTGCATCTCCAGGTCACGATGCACGGCTTCTATTTCGCCAAGGCCCACGAGGACCACGGCGTCCGCCAGGTCATCGCGGGCCGTCGCGGTGCCATCTTCGACATTCACGGCGAGGCGCTGGCGCAAAATGAGCCGGTGAAAACCGTGGTCGTGGACGCCGGGCTGGTGAAAGACCCCGCGCTGCTGGCCGACGTGCTGGCGAAAACGCTCGGCGTTTTGAGGGAAAAGATTTTCGCGCAGATGACGCACGAGACCTGGTCGGCGGCGAAGAAGAAAAACGTCCGCTCGCCCTACATCGTGGTGAAAAAGGAAGTCCGGCAGGACATGGTCGAGACGCTCTCGGCGCAACTCGAGCAGGGAAAGATGCGCGGCGTTTCCTTTGAGCAATCAGCGAACCGCATTTACCCCAACGGGTCGATGCTCTGCCACGTCCTCGGCTTCCTCGGCTACGTGAACGGCGAGAGCGAGGCCGTCGATGGCGTGGAGCGGACGATGGATTCCTTCCTCCGCAGCCACACCGGTTTCCGCTGCATCGAGATCACCCGCAAAGGCAATGAGATCGTGCCCTATCGCGGCGAAGAGCACGACGCGCGCAACGGCGGCAACGTGCGCCTGACCATCGACATGGGTCTGCAAAACATCGTCGAGCAGGAACTGGATGCCGCGGTGAAACAGTTCCGTCCGAAAGGCGCGACGGTCATCATGATGAACCCGAAGACCGGGGAAATCCTCGCGCTCGCAAACCGTCCGAATTTCAACCTGAATGCGCTGGACGGCCGGACGGAGGAGAACAGCCGCAACCGCGCCGTCACCGACCAGGTGGAGCCGGGCAGCACTTTCAAAATCGTCACGACCGCCGCGGTGCTCAGCGAAAAACTGGTCACGCCCGAGACCGTTTTTGAAACCGAGAACGGCTATTACGAATGGTGCAAACTCAAGGATCACCACCCGTACGCCGAGCTGACCGTGAACGACATCCTCGTGCATTCGAGCAACATCGGCGTCGCCAAACTCGCCATGCGCCTGGGCGATCAGAAATTTTTTGAGTACATCCATCGCTTCGGTTTTGGCGAGCAGACCGGCGTGGCGCTGCCCGGCGAGATCAAAGGCACGATTCATCCGCCGCACCTTTGGAGCAAAATTTCGATCACTCGTATGCCGATGGGTCAGGAGGTCGCGGCCACACCGCTGCAGGTCGTCACGGCGATGGGCGCGATTGCCAATGGCGGCATGCTGATGATGCCGCAGATCGTCCACGACATCACCGATGATGCGGGCAATGTCGTGTCCGCCTTTCCACCGCGTGAAGTGCGCCGCGTCGTCTCGAAAAAATCGACCGAGCAGGTTCGCTCGGCGCTCATGGAAGTGGTGAGCAAACGCGGCACCGCGCGGCTCGCGCAGGTGCTCGGGTACAAGGTCGCGGGCAAGACAGGCACGGCGCAAAAATACGATCCCGTGACCCACCAGCCGTATCACGACAAGCATGTCTGCTCCTTCGTCGGCTACATGCCCGCGGAGGATCCCGCCTTTGTCGTGCTCGTGCTCATCGACGAGGCGCAGACCAAGCGCGAGCAGGATGTCGGCGGCATGGTGGCCGCGCCGGTTTTTTCACGGATCGGCGAAAGGGCTGCGCGGTATCTCGGGCTCACGCCCACGCCCGAGGAGCCGGAAGGCAGCATCGTGGCCAAAGGCAGCAAAGACGGGGGAGACTTTCGCGACCAATGAAACTCGACGCACTCCTGGCCAACACCGCCACGATCAAGATCGACGGGCCGCTCGATCGCGAGATCACCGCCATCGCCTTTGACTCGCGCCGGGTGAAGCCGGGCTCGCTTTTCGTCGCGCTGCGCGGGGAAAAAGTGGACGGCTCGCAGTTCGTCGAGCAGGCCATCGCGGCGGGCGCGGAGGCGGTCGTGAGCGAGGCTGCGGAGTTTCGCACGCGTGCGACGAACATCGTCGTGGCCGACGCGCGCATCGCGCTTGCCGACCTCGCGGCGGCGTTCTATCAGCATCCGGCGCGGGCTTTGAAAATCGCGGGCGTAACGGGTACGAATGGCAAGACGACGACCGCCTTTCTCCTCAAGCACATCTGCGAGGCGACGATGCACCGCTGCGGGCTCATCGGCACCGTGCGCTACGAGGTCGGCGACCGTATCCTGCCCGCCGCGCGCACCACGCCGGAATCGCTCGAACTTTACGAGCTGCTGTGGCAGATGCGCTCCGCCGGATGCAAGGCCGTGGCGATGGAAGTTTCGTCGCACGCGCTGATGCAGGAGCGCGTGCGCGGTGTGGAATTCGACGCGGCGATTTTCACCAATCTCACGCAGGATCACCTCGATTATCACAAGACGATGGACGCCTATTTCGAGGCGAAGGTCCGGCTTTTCAGCGGGCTCGCGGCGCAGACGAAGAAGAAGGGCAAGGCCGTGATCAACATCGACGACCGCTACGGCGCCCAGCTCGCGACCCGCTTTGGCAAAGAGCTGCCGGTCATCACTTACGGCCTCGGCGCGCTCGCAGATTTCCGCGCGAGCAATGTGCGGATTGATTTCAGCGGCACCAGCTACCAGCTCGACGCGGGTGGAAAAAGCTACCTCGTGCGGCTGCCGCAGATCGGGCAGTTCAATGTCTATAACTCGCTCGCCGCGATCGCCGGCGCGCATGTGCTCGGCGTGGAGGTGCGCAGCGGCGTGCTCGCGCTGGCCAACGCGAACGCTGTGCCGGGCCGGCTCGAAGCGGTGCCCGCGCAGCGGAAATTCCGCGTGTTTGTGGACTACGCGCACACCGATGATGCGCTGCAAAACGTGATCAAAACCTGCCGCGAACTGAATCCCGCGCGGCTCATCGTCGTCTTCGGCTGCGGCGGGAACCGGGATAAATCCAAGCGTCCGCGCATGGGCGCGGTTGTGAATCAGCACGCGGATTTTTCCATCGTCACGTCCGACAACCCGCGCAAGGAAGACCCGCTCGCGATCATCGAGGACATCAAGCCCGGCATGACGCGCGGCAACTACGAGGTCATCGTCGATCGCAAGGAAGCCATCTTCAAAGCCATCGCCATGGCCGCGCCGCGCGACATCATCCTCATTGCGGGCAAGGGGCATGAAACCTATCAGGAATTCGCGGATCACACCGCGCCCTTCGACGATGTCGCCGTCGCGCGGCAGGCGCTCGAAGCCAAGCCCGTCCAACTTCAGGACTGAAATGGACGCGACCGCTTTTGAAAAAATCGCCGCATGGGCCGAAGGGCGGCTCGTCGCGGGCGAGCCGTCGGACACGGTCTCCGTCGTCTGCACGGACACGCGCGCGCTCAAGGCCGGCGACTTTTTCGTGGCGTTGCGCGGGGAAAATTTTGACGCACACACCTTCGTCGCTGAGGCCGCGCGGCGCGGCGCGGCGGGCGCGATGGTGCAGGAAGCGCCCGCAGATTTGCCGCCGGGATTCGCCGTCGTTCTCGTCGCGGACACGCTCGCCGGTTTGCAAAAACTCGCGACGAACTACCGGCGCACGCTGCCGCTCCAGGCCGTCGGACTGACCGGCAGCAATGGCAAGACGAGCACGAAAGATCTGACGGCATCGGTGCTCAGCGAACATTTTCAAGTCACGAGAACTGAGGGCAATTTGAACAACCACATCGGCGTCCCGCTCACGCTCCTGCGGGCGCGGCGCAGCGATCAGGTGGGGGTGTTTGAAATGGGCATGAACCACCCCGGCGAGATCGCGCCGCTCGCAGCGATGACGGCGCCGGACGTGGCCATCATCACGAATGTCGGCATGGCGCACATCGAATTCATGGGCAGCCGCGAGGCCATCGCGCGGGAGAAGGGGATGCTGGCCGAGGCGCTGCAGCCGGGCGGCACGCTGATCCTCAGCGCGCACGACGAGTTTTCGCCCGCCATCGCCGCTCGGACGAAGGCGGACACCGTGCTCGCGGGCATCGGCACCGGCGAGGTTTTCGCGAGCGAACTGCGCGCGCATTTTTCCGGCACAAAGTTCCGGCTGCATGCCGACGGGCACAGCGTGGAGGCGGAACTCTCCGTGCCCGGCGAACACATGGTGCGCAACGCCGTGCTCGCCGCCGCTGCGGGCCGCGTCTTCGGGCTTTCGCTGGAAGAATGTGCCGAGGGGCTGACCAAGCTGCGGCTGACGAAAGGCCGGCTGGAGCAGAAGGTCATCCGCGGCATCCACATTCTCGACGACACTTACAACGCGAATCCTGATTCCGTCGTTGCGGCTCTGCGCACGCTTGCGTCGATGCCCGCCGCGGGCCGCCGCATCGCGGTGCTCGGGCGTATGGGCGAACTCGGCGCTGAGAGCGAGCGCGGGCATCGCGAGGTCTGCGAAGTCGCAGCGCGTGAGCACATCGACTGCGTGGTCGGCGTCGGCAAGGAGGCCGAATGGATTGCGGACGCGGCGTGGCGCGGCGGCGTGGAGAAAATCGTGCGCACGGCGTCCACCGACGAGGCGGCGAAGACGTTGCGTGAGTTGGCGAAACCCGGCGACGTGGTGCTCATCAAAGGCAGCCGCTCGGCGAAAATGGAGCGCATCGTGGAGGCGTTGCAGGAGCCATGATGTATTTTCTCTACCTGCTGCCGCAGCGCTTTCCGAAGCTGGATTTTCTCCACGCGCTGAACGTCTTTCAGTACATCACCTTTCGCGCAATCGCCGCGGCGGTGACGGCTTTCCTCCTCTCTCTCATCTGCGGCAACTGGACCATCCGCCGCCTTATCTCGCTCAAGGTCGGCCAGCCGATTCGCACTAAGGAAGAGGTGAATAAACTATTCGAGTTGCACGGGCAAAAAGCCGGCACGCCGACGATGGGCGGCGTCCTCATTCTTGGCGCAGTGGTGCTTTCCTCGCTCCTCTGGGCGCGGCCCGACAACAGCGCGGTGTGGCTGCTGCTCTTCACGCTGCTCTACTGCGGCGGGCTGGGTTTCTGGGACGACTATTTGAAGGTCGCGAAGAAGAATTCCGCCGGCGTGAGCGAGCTAACGAAGCTCATTGCGCAAGGTATCCTCGCGGCCATCGTCACCGCGTTTTTCGTTTTCAATCCGGCGATCGAAGTGCAGGCGCGCGAGCTGTTCATGCCGTTCTACAAAGATCCGGTGATCCTCAATCTCGGCGCGCTCACCTTCGTCTTTTTCGCCATCGTCATCATGGGTGCGTCGAACGCGGTGAACCTCACCGACGGCCTTGACGGACTCGCCGCGGGTTGCACCTGCTCCGCCGCTTTTACCTACGGCATCCTAGCCTATGCTGCGGGCAATTTCCGCATCGCGAAGTATCTCGACATCCCGTTCTACCCATTCGCGGGCGAACTCGCGATCATCTGCATGGCGATGGTCGGTGCGTCGTTCGGCTTCCTGTGGTTCAACTGCCACCCGGCGAAAGTTTTCATGGGCGACACCGGCTCGCTCGCCATCGGCGGCATGCTCGGTGTGGTGGCCATCTGCACGAAACAGGAAATGCTGCTCGTCGTCGTGGGCGGCGTCTTTGTCATCGAGGCCGTGTCCGTGCTCATCCAGCGCTCGTGGTTCAAGATCACGAAACGGCGCTTCGGCGAAGGGCGGCGCGTGTTTCTGATGTCGCCGATCCATCATCATTTTGAATTGAAAGGCTGGAAGGAAAACACCGTCATCGTCCGCTTCTGGGTGCTGTCGATCATGTTTGCCCTGCTCGGTCTGGCCACCCTCAAACTCCGTTGAATGTGCGTTACAAAAACAAATCAATCGCAGTGCTCGGTGCTGGTGAAAGCGGTGAATCCGCGGCCGTGCTGCTGCATCAGGAGGAAGCTATGGTCACCATCCTAGACACCGCCGAAGAGAACAAGCTGCGCAAGAAAATCGACGCGCTCGGGACGCAGGGAATCCGCGTCATCGCGGGGCTCGCCGCCGATTACGAAAGCCTGCACGGGCACTACGATTTCGCGATCCTTAGCCCCGGCATCGACCCCGCGGTGCCGCTCGTACAAAACTTCATCCAGCGCCGCATCGAGATGATTGGCGAACTCGAGCTGGCCTACGAAATGTGCGCGTGCCCGATCGTCGGCATCACCGGCACGAATGGCAAAACCACGACGACGCAGCTCGTGGAAAAAATGCTGAACGCGTGCGGCGTGAAAACGGTCGCGTGCGGCAACATCGGCCCGGCCTTTTCCGCCAAAGTCCGCGAGAGTAAAAACCTCGACATCGTGACGCTGGAGGTCAGTTCCTTTCAGCTCGAAACGATCACGCGCTTCCGCTGCGGGATTGCGGTCTGGCTGGGCTTTGCGCCCGATCATCTCGACCGCTACAAGTCGATGCAGGAATACTACGACGCGAAGATCCGCATCTTTGAAAACCAGACGGCGGATGACTGGGCCATCGTCAATTTCCGCGACAAGCTGCCGGAATTGAAGGCGCAGAAGATTACGTTCAGCGCGTATGAGCCGGGCGGCGATTTCGAGATGCGCGAGGGCGCGCTCTATTTCCGCGGCGAGCGCGTGCTGGCGATGAGCGACACGCAACTGCGCGGCTCACACAACGCCGAGAACCTCATGGCCGCGCTCGGCGTTGGCTTTGTGCGCGGGCTGAGTTTTGCGCAGATGGTGCCGCCGCTTTGCGAATACAAGGCGCTCCCGCATCGCTGCGAACTCATCCGCACGCTCGACGGCGTGGAATACGTGAACGACTCGAAGGGCACGAACCCGGATTCCGTCGAGAAAGCGCTGCACTCCGAGACGCGGCCCGTGGTGCTCATCGCGGGCGGGAAAGACAAG
>JANXWQ010000625.1 GCA_025351065.1 Chthoniobacter sp.
CTCGTGGACGAAAATGACCGCAACCGCCGCGAGCAACGCAAGGTCGCGCAGCATAAGCCCGCGGAAATCCGTTGAGATTTCATCTTTGCCAAAACACCCGCACGCGATGTCCAGCCCGCGCCACCACGCGCTGCCGATGGCGGCGAGAAACATCGCGCTCATTCCCAGCAGCGCCGCCGCCGCGCCGAGCGCGAGACGGCGTGCGAAGAGTGCGAGCGCGGCGATGACTTCCAGCCACGGCAGATAGACCGCGAGCAGCACCGCGAGGTCGGGCGGCAGCAATTCGTAGTGCTGGATGGCGATGGTGAAATCCGGCGTCGCCGAGCGCGCGTGCGCGAAGTCCCAAATCTTCATCACGCCCGCAGTGAGGAAGATGCCCGCGACCACCACGCGCACGACGGCGATCACTTTCCCTCCCACGCGGCCCACCCTCCTTTCAACACCAACACGCCGCCGATTTTCAACTCCGTGCGGATGCGCTCGGCCACCGCCTGGCTGGCCTCGCAGCTCCCACCGTCGCAGTACACCACGAGCGTTTTGTCCGTATCCCACGCATCGAGAAACGGCCCCACGAGCTTGTCCCATTCATCCTCATTGAGCAGCAGCGCGCCGGGGATGTGCGTGCGCTCATACTTCGCGCGCGAGCGCGCATCCACCCACTGCACCTTGTCGCCCCACAGCCGCGCCGTCGCCAGCCGCACCTCGCCGGGCGCGAGCGGTTCGTCTTTGTGCCACTGGAGCTGCCATGCGCCGGAAACCAAGGCGGGGACAAGCGCCAGTGCCAGGACGAGCGCGAGCTGGCGGAGGGTGCGGGCGATCACTTGACCCGCGCGTGGAGGATGTAGGTGCGCGGCGCGTCCACCGGAAAATCCGTCAGCACGCTGATTTCCGCAGACTCTTTCTGCGCCGTGTCCGCGGGCGTCACCGAGACCACGTACTGCTCGCCAGCCTTGATGGTCTCAAGCTTTGCAGGCAGCCGCGGGTTCGAGGACACGACGCTTTTGATCCGCACCTGCCGCCCCGAGTCCACCGTGAGCTGCACCGTCTTCGGCTCGGCGGGCTCACCCCTTTTCCAAAAAACCAGCGCCGGCGCGATGGTCAGCGAGTCGTGGATATTGACGCGCAAATCGAGCAGCACCGGCTCCGTCGGAGCGTCGTCGGTGCGCACTTCGATGGTCTTGCGGTGCGGCCCCCGCCGGTCGCCGAAGACGAAGTGCGCCACCACCTCGCCCGCCTCGGCCGGCGCGTAGGTTTTCTTTTCCAAATGCGCCGTCGTGCAGCCGCACGAGGGCCGCAGCGTCCTGATCGTCACCGGAGCCGCGCCCGTGTTTTTGAAAGCGAAGCGTACCTCGATCTCGCCGTCCGCCGGCGTGCGCTGGAAGCTCTGCACAGGCCGGTCCCACTTCAGTTCCGCAAAGCCGCGGCCCGCGGTCAGCAGCAGCGCGGCGAGATAGGCGAGGGAGCGAAAAAGCATGCGCGCTTTCCTAATGACGCGGCGCGGAATTGGCAACGAAAGGGATTCGCCTCACGACTCGCGTCACCAACCCGTGCTTCTTCGCACGCCTGTCGTCAGTCGGGCATTGGGGTCACAATTTGCAGGAGCCATCCGGCTTCGGCGATGGTGAAGGGCCAGTCGAATCCGGGGACGTCGGGGGACGGCGGAAATTTGAGGCGTTGGACGGCTCGGAGATAAATGCGCACGCGGCGGGTGTCGCCGGCGAGCAGGGCGGCGCAGGCCGCGCCGGCTTCGATGGCTCCGCTGTTGATCTCGCCAGGGTTGGCCGCCCAGTCGGGTTTGGTCACGCCATTCCAATGGGAGTTCACGGCGGACAGCGCGGCCGTGGTTTTCGGGTCGTCGGGACGGACAACGCCGAAGAGATGCGGCCACGACTGCGCCTGGGTGTCGGGAAACCACTGGTCGAGATGGGTGGCGGTGCGGCTGCCATTTTCAAATTTTGCGACGAGGTAGAGTTTCGTTTTCGGGTCGTAGAGTTCGGTCAGGATGCCCTGCCGGACGCGCTCCGCCGCCTGGCGGTAAAAGGCCGCGCGCCCGGCGTCGCCAAAGACTTCGCGTTCGAGGCTGGCGAGATCGCGCAGCCCGGCGAAGACCTCGCAGTTGTCTTCGAGGTACTCGGCGCGGTAGCCCGCTTTCGCCCAGCACAGGCCGTCGGGTTGCTGGAGTTTGAGCAGGACTTCGCCGAGCGTTTCCACGAGCTGTTTGCGGCCCGCGGCCTGCAGGGTCGCCTTCGGCATTCCGGCGGCGTGCGCGGCCCAGAGCACGGAGAAGAAGGTGGCGGCGGCACTGTCCGTGGCGTCATTGAAATGGCAGAGGCGGGGGTCGCCGGGCTTGACGCAGGTGGTTTCACCGCCGCCGTCCGCGAGATAGAAATGCTCGTCAGGCACGCCGTCGGGGGCGCTCTGCGGATGGAGGTGGGCGAAATACCAGGCGATCCAAGGCCCGGCGAGCTGGACGCCTCCGGGAGCTTTTGCACGGAGCATGCCGAGCACGGCGAGATTGGCGGAGTAGGGACTGACGCGGAAATACGGACGGCCCTCGGCGCTGGTGAAAGCGGTGCCGGGATGAATTTTCATACCGCCAAAACTCGGCAGTTCCGCGTGGCGAAATTGCTGGGCGCTGATCCACGCCTCGAGCACGGCGGCTTCGGGCGGGCGCGGAGGCGCGGCGGGCGCGGCGCTGAGTGAAAGCGCGCGTCCGAGCAGAATCAACGGCAAGGTGCTTTTCATGGTGGCAAAGGATCGCAGCGGGCGGATGAAATTGGGGAAGGGACGTGCGGATGCGGCGGGGAAGTCGCGTGCAATGCTCTTGCCGCGCTCCGTCGGTTTTCTATTGTCCGCGGCATGAAAGCTCACGCTCTTTCCCTGCTGACGCTGCTCGCGCTCACGCTTCCTTCCTTCGCGCAGGGCAGGCTCCGCGTCTCGAGTTTTTCCACAATCCTCACGGAGATCGCGCAGCAGGTGGGCGGCGATCGGGTGGCGGTGACGGGGCATGTGAAACCGGGGATCGATCCGCATGAATACGAACCGAAACCGGGGGATCTGAAAGTGGTGGGCGAGGCACAGGTCATCCTGCTTTCGGCGAAGCACATGGAGGGTTACGTGGGAAAGCTGAAGGAGAGTACGGGGACGCGGGGCGTGCTCGTCGAGGTGGGCGACCGCTTTGACTCGTTGAAAATGAAAGCGGAGGGCGAGGCGGGCAAGACCGTGGAAGACCCGCACTGGTGGCACAGCATCGCGAATATGAAAAGCGCGGTGCAGGTGGTGCGCGCGGCTTTTACCAAGGCGGATGCGGCGGATGCGCCGGTCTTTGCGGC
>JANXWQ010000661.1 GCA_025351065.1 Chthoniobacter sp.
GCGCTGGAATTTTGGACCGACCAAACCGACCCGGCCCGCTACGGCAGCCTTGCCCTCAAGCACGGCTGGCCGCAGGTCTATTACCAATTCCTCGCCAACGTCTGCCACTGCGGCCAGCAGCCGCGCATCACGCCCTTTCCGCAAACCTCCGCCACCGCCGCGCTGTGGCTGCGCAACTTTGGCATCAAGGCCGACCTCATCTACCTCGACGGCTCGCACGAGGAGGAGGATGTGTATGGCGACCTGCTCGCGTACTGGGAGGCGCTGCGCCCGGGCGGCGTCATCTTCGGCGACGACTGGTCGTGGGACGGCGTGCGCTGCGCGGTGCAGCGGTTCGCGCGTGAGGAGCGGCTGAGCGTGCGCTTCATTGCGGACAAATGGATCCTCGACAAAGCGAAATGAAAAGCGCCCTGACGCTACTGCTCGCCATCGCGCTCCCGCTTTTCGCGCTCGATCAGCTCACGAAATGGTGGGTCGTCGCGAACATCGAGCCACCCGAGAATCCACATCCGGTTATCGAAAATTTCTTTTACCTCTGCCACTGGCAGAATACCGGCGCGGCGTTCAGCATCGGCACGGGAAACAACTGGTTCTTTGTCGCACTGTCCGCCGTCACGCTCGTCGGGCTGCTCGCCTTTTACCTGCGCGGGACGTTTCGCGATTTGCTCTCGCGCATCGGCGTGGCCCTGCTCGTCGCGGGCATCCTCGGCAATCTCACCGACCGCCTGCGCTTCCAGCACGTCGTGGATTTTCTGCTCTTCGATCTGCACGTCCGTTTCGCGAACCCGTGGCCGGCCTTCAACGTCGCGGACAGTTGCATCTTCGTGGCCACGGGCTGCTTCCTCCTCGCCTCGCTGCGCGAAAGCCGGAAGCCCGCGCCGACGGCGGCGGCGTGAATCATCGCTTGAGCGGCGAGTTGCTTCCGCGCTAGGCTCCGCGCCCTTATGAGCGAAAAAATCTACGCCTACGCCCATCCCGAAGCTCTCGTGACCACGGAGTGGCTGGCCGCGCATCTGGATGAGCCGGACACCCGCATCGTCGAGAGCAATGAGGACGTGCTGCTTTACGCCACCGGCCACATCCCCGGCGCGGTGCATATCGACTGGCGCGAAGACCTTCAGGACCCGCTCGTGCGCGATTACATCCAGCCGGAGGCGTTCGCCGCACTGTGCGCGAAGAACGGGATTACCCCCGAGACGACGGTCATTTTCTATGGCGACAAATCGAACTGGTGGTCGTGCTACGCGCTGTGGGCTTTCCGCCTTTTCGGGCATACGAAGGTGAAAATCCTCGACGGCGGGCGCGACAAGTGGGTGAAAGAAGGCCGCGCTTTGACCAAGGAAAAACCGCAGCCTGCGCCGACGGAATACCCCGTCCCGGCGAAGCGCTTCGACGCGGACATCCGCGCATTTTACGAGGATGCGCTGGCGCAGAGCCAGGAGGAACTGCCGCTCATCGACGTGCGCTCGCCGGGCGAATTCAAAGGCGATGTCACCCACATGCCCGAGTACCCGCAGGAGGGCGTGCTGCGCGGCGGGCACATCCCCGGCGCGAAAAGCGTGCCGTGGAAAACCGCGGTGAAAGATGATGCGACTTTCAAACCGGCGGCGGAACTCGCCGAGATTTACGCCGTTGGTTGTGCGCTAAAATCGGACGAGGAAATCATCGCCTACTGCCGCATCGGCGAGCGTTCGAGCCATACGTGGTTCGTGCTCACCTACCTGCTCGGCTACGAAAAAGTGCGGAACTACGACGGCTCATGGACGGAGTGGGGGAACCGGGTGCGCGCACCCATCGCGCGGAGCTGAGACGTGAGCGCCTACCCCGAAAAACTCCAGGCCATCATCGGCCTGTTTGAGGCGCTGCCCGAGGAGGAAAAGCGCGAGAACCTCATCGCGTATTCCGAGCAGGCGAAAAAGCACGAGCCCAAAGTCGGCGAAACATTCGACCTCGAAGACGTGCGCAAGGATGAGGAATGTACCGACACCGTGGGCGTCTTCTTGCGCGTGGATGCGGAAAAGCGCGCACACTTTCGCGTGACCCTCGGCCCGCAGGTGCAGACGCTGACCAAGGCGATGACCGCCATCCTCTGCCGCGGGCTCGACGGCACCACGCTCGACGAGATCATGGAACTGCCCGCGGACTTTGTGCCGAAAATCGTCGGCGGCCAGCTCGTCCGCATCCGCTCGCAGACCGTCTATTACATCCTCACGCGGATCAAAAGCACCTGTAAGACTTTCCTCAACCGCCTCCGCGCCGCCGAGGCGTAGCCGGGTCGGGCGTTTTGTTTTTAACGCAGAGACGCGGAGGCGCAGAGGTCGCAGAGGTGGGGGACGGCTGCCGCAAACTCAGTGAGACGAATCTCTGCGCCCTCTGCGTCTCTGCGTTAAAAAATAAAGCCGCACTGACGGAACAACGGCCCGCCTTTTCCACGCACCTCTACGACGCCCCGCCGCCGGGCAGCGCGAGCACGTTCGACGACCAGTAGTCGATGATGTCCAGCGTGGCGAAACGGAACACGATGAGCAGCGCGTCATTGAGCGGGATGCCGATGCGCTTCGCGATGGATTGCAGCGACTCCGCGCCATTGATTGCCGTGGCGAAGCGTGCCTCGACGTCGTTGACCTTGAGCTTTTGCACCAGCTCGTAGCCCTTGCGTGTGTAGGCAGGGCTGCCGTTCGGGTCGGGGCGCTGCGAGCCCATGAGGCTCTCGTAGCGGACGTGGCGGAGGCTGCCGAGCACCCAGTTGTCCGGGTCTTCCGCGCCGGGCGGAAAGTTCTTCGCGTAGTCGGGAAACTGCGCCAGCTCCTCGAACTCGAAGGTCACGCGCCCGGCGGTCCAGAGGTTGGAAAAAACGCGCATGCCGTGGTCGCGGACGATCTGCACCACGTCGTCGTGCGGAAAGCTGTTGCGCGACGCGAGGTGCAGAAACAGCGGGCAGCCGGTCGCTGCCTGATTCACCTGCGCCTCCATGATGAGGCCGAGGCTGGTGGACGAAAGGATCGCGGGCGACTCGCGGCAGTAGAGCTGCACGTTGCGCGTGGTGGCGAAAAGGAAGCGGCCCTGGCTGATGAACACCTCGATGGGATTGCGGTTCAGGAAAAAGCGGAGCACGCCGGTGAGCCGGTCGCCGTAGGCCATTTGCAGCGCGGAGCGCAGCGAGAAAAACGCGGTGTGGCCGCTGAAGACCGTGCGCGAGGGATCGTGAAAAAGAAGCTGCCGCGCGGGGTTCGCGCCGGGCCGCGCCTTCGCGAGCGTTGCGCCCACCACTTCGAGCAGCGCGTCGGGCGTGACCGGTTTGGCGAGCACCTTCACCACATTGCTGTAGCGATCCACGATGCTGTCGGCGTTGCCATTCGTCGCCATGAGTACCACGGGGATTTTCGCCGTCGCCGGTTCATTCAGCAGCCGGTAGCAGATGGCCTCGGCGTCCATGTCCGGCATCGATTCGTCGAGCAGAATCAGCTCCGGCTGCGCGAGGTGGAAGCGCTCAAACGCCTCGGCCCCGCGCTGCGCGACCAGCACGTCGATGTTGTGAAAATTCTGCGCGATGACGGACTCGGCGAGTTTCGAGGCGGCGAGGCTGTCGTCGATGACGAGAATTTTTTGGGACATACCGTTTGGGCTGTTGGCGCTGAAAAGATGCGGGTTTTGAACGGAGCAAATCACCTGCCCGGAAGCGTTCAGGGCCGTGAAAATAGGGCGCGGGTCAGGGCTGTCAATCAAACTCCCGGCGGCGCACGGTGCAGCGAGGGCATGGGAAAATGAAAGGCGGCCTTGCCATGCCTGCGCTGCGTAAAATACTTCTAACCGACACATTGCCCCGCCTATGATTGCCAAACTCATCGCGCCCGCCCTCCGGCCCATCTTCGACCGGGTCGTGGCGGGACAGCGCATCACCGACGCCGACGCCATGCAGCTCTACGGCTCGAACGATTTGAACATCCTCGGCGCCATCGCCAACGTCCTCCGCGAGCGTAAGAACGGGAACGTCGCGACCTACATCCACAACCAGTATATCAACTACGCGAACCACTGCATTCTCTCGTGCCAGTTCTGCGCATTTGGCGCGAAGAAACGCGAGGCGCACGCTTTTGAGATGACCATTGGCGAGATCGTGGCAAAGGCGCGCGCAGGCCTGAAGCTCGGCATCACCGAGATCCACATGGTCGGCGGCCTGCACCCGAGTTTGAAAGGCGAATGGTATCTCGAACTCGTCAGCCGCCTCCGAGCGCTCGATGAGAATTTTTTCGTCAAAGCCTTCACCGCCGTGGAGATCAGGCACCTCGCGTTTCGCATTTTCAAAAAAACGATCCGCGAGACTTTGGAAATGCTTCGCGAGGCCGGGCTGTGCGCCATCACTGGCGGCGGCGCGGAGATTTTCGACCAGGAAATCCGCGACCAAATCTGCCGCGGCAAGGAGACCGCCGACGAGTGGTGGGACGTGCATCGGACGTGGCACGAGATGGGCATGCGCAGCACCGCGACCATGCTCTACGGGCACATCGAGACCACCGCCCAGCGCGTCGGGCACCTGCGCCGCCTGCGCACCTGGCAGGATGAGACGGGCGGCTTCACCGGCTTCATCCCGTTCGCCTTCGAGGCCGCAGGCGCGCGGCCCGGCGTGCTGCAAAACATCCGCCACGTCACCGCCTTTGAGGAACTCAAGAACCTCGCCATCGCTCGCATCTACCTCGATAATTTCGACCACATCACCGCCTACTGGGTGAGCCTCGGCCTGCCGCTCGCGCAGCAGGCGCTGAACTACGGCGTGGACGATCTGCACGGCACCATCATGGAGGAGAAAATCTTCCACATGGCCGGTGCCACCACCCCGCAGCAGCAGAGTTGCGCCGCGCTTGAAAAGGCGATCCGCGAAGCCGGCCGCGAGCCGATGCAGCGCGACACCTGGTATCGGCGCATCGCTCCGACTTGGCACAAACCCGCGCCGGAACTCGCCGTCGCGTGACCCCCTACCCTGCGCTCTCCGCGCTCCGCGTCGGCTGCGTGCAGTATCTCAACGCCCGGCCCCTCATCCCCGGCTACGACGGGCCCGTCGTCTTCGACCATCCCTCTGGCCTTGCCCGCGAGCTCGCGAGCGGTGCGCTCGACGTGGCGCTCGTCCCCACTTTCGAGGCGCTGCGCCACCCGCGCTATCTGCTCGCCGAGGGCGTCGCCATCGCCAGCGATGGGCCGGTCTTCAGCGTCTTCCTCGCGCACCGCGGCCCGCTGGAAAAAGTGCGCACCGTCGCGCTCGATCCCGCCTCGCTCACGTCCATCCATTTGCTCCAAGTCCTGCTTGCCGAGGACCACGGCCTCCGCCCGCAACTGCTGGAACTGTCAGCCTTCCCAGCCGAGGCCGACGCCGTTTTGCTGATTGGAAATCAGGCCATCGACTTCCGCGAACGCGACGCCGGCGCGCATCAGCTTCTCGACCTCGGCGAGGAGTGGCAGCTCCGCACCGGCCTCCCGTTTGTCTATGCGCCCTGGCTGCTCCGCGCCGATCTGCCGGACGCCCCCGCCGTCGCCGCCGAACTCCGCGCACTCAAAAAATACGGCACCACCCGCATCGCCGAAATCGTCCGTGCCGATGCTCACGCGCCCGCGCTCAGCGAGCGCTACCTTACGCAGCACATCCGCTTCGACCTCGGTGAGCGCGAGAAAGCGGGGATCGGAAAATTCCGGGAATTGCTCGTGAAGCACGGCTTCATCGCCGAGGCGCCCGAGCCTCTGCGTTACGTCTGACCGGGGGCTG
>JANXWQ010000663.1 GCA_025351065.1 Chthoniobacter sp.
GCGTCACGGGGAAGCTCGGCGAAAAGGAGCCGAAAATTCACTACGACTGGTTCATGGAAATCACGCGCGCGGGCTGGGACGGCGAGCAGCATTACGATCCCGATCCGAAGATCGACCGCTTCCCCGTGCGCGTGCGGATCAGCCTGGCCACAGGCGGCGCGGTCGATCTGCAAAACGTCGAGTTGCCCGCGACTGTCGATTTGAAAACGAAGAGCAGCGAGGACATCGAGGCGTGGGTCATGCGGCAGCGCGCGCGGCGCATCGAGGCAGAAGCGAAAGCGAAGGCGTCGGCGAAGTGAGTGCGGGCTTTTGCTCGTGCCGGCGCGAACCTGTCACGGCGCTCCGGCGAACCAACCCAGCCGCTGGGGCGCGAGGTTGAGGTTGATTTGTTTGGTCTCGAGGTAGGCGTCGAGCCCGGCGGTGCCTAGTTCGCGGCCGAGGCCGCTTTGTTTGTAGCCGCCCCAGGGGGCTTCGCAAAAGGTGGGGTGGTAGGTGTTGAGCCAGGTGATGCCTGCGCGGATTTTTTTCAGGACGCGGAGGCCTTTGCCCTGGTCGCGGGTGAAGACGCCGGCGGCGAGGCCGTAGATGGTGTCGTTGGCGAGGCGGACGGCTTCGTCTTCGCCGTCGAAGAGTTGGACGGCGAGGACGGGGCCGAAGATTTCCTCGCGGACGATGCGCATGTGCGGTTCGGTTTTGGTGAAAATGGTGGGCGCGACGAAGTTGCCGCGCGCGAGCGGGCCGTCGGTGAGGCGGTGGCCGCCGCAGATGGTTTCTGCGCCTTCCTCGCGCCCGGCGGCGATGTAGCCGAGGACTTTTTCCATGTGCGCGGGGGTGATGAGCGGGCCCATTTCGGTACGCACGTCGAGGCCGTCGCCGACGACGATTTTCGCGCTCGCCGCGGCAAGGCGTGGGAGAAAATCGGCGGCGATTTTTTTCTCCAAAAGGAGCCGCGAGCCGGCGCTGCACACCTCGCCCTGGCCGGCGAAGATGGCGAACAGGGCGTAGTCGAGCGCCACGTCGGGGTCGGCGTCGGCGAAGACGATGCAGGGGGATTTGCCGCCGAGTTCGAGGGTTACTTTTTTGATGTTGCCGGCGGCGGCGGTCATGATGGCGCGGCCGGTGACGGTGCCGCCGGTGAAGGCGATTTTGTCCACGTCCATGCTGGCGGCAAGGGTGCCGCCGCACGCGGGGCCGGGGCCGAGGAGGAGCTGCGCCGCGCCGGGTGGGAAGCCGGCTTCAGCGATGAGTTTGAAAAGTTCGATGGCGGTGAGCGGCGTGGTTTCGGCGGGTTTGAGGATGCAGCAGTTGCCGGCGGCGAGGCCGGGCGCGAGTTTCCACGCGGCCATGAGCAGGGGGTAGTTCCACGGGATGATCTGCCCGCAGACGCCGATGGGCTCGCGTACGGTGAAGGACTGGATGGCGGGGTCGCTGACTTCGTAGGTCTGGCCGAGCGGTTTGGTGATGAGCCCGGCGTAGTAGCGGAAGCAGGCGGCGGCGTCGGCCGCGTCGTATTTGGCTTCGCGCAGGGGCTTGCCGTTGTTGCGGGTTTCGAGGGTGGCGAGGGCGAGGGCGTCGCGGTCGATGAGGTCGGCGAGTTTGAAAAGAAACGCGGCGCGTTCCGGGGCGCGCATCTGCGGCCAAGGGCCGGTGTCAAAGGCGCGGCGGGCGTGGGCGATGGCGGTGGTGGCATCGTGGGCGGTGCCGTCGGTGACGAGGGCGAGGGTGGTGTTGTCGGCGGGGTTGAGGATTTCGCGTACCGCGCCGTCCGCGGTTTCGGTCCACGCGCCGTTGAGAAACATGGGGAGCGTTTTCATGCGTAAAAGGTCGGGCGGGCGGGCGCGGGAAGCAACTGGCGGACGACCCCGAACTTGCGAGGCGCAGGCGGACGGCTTATAGGGACGCGCCATTGGCTGCCCCACGGCCTTTGGCACCCCTCCACCGCCCTGCTCAAAGTGCCCATACCCGTTTTTCGCCCCGCCTTTTCCTCCGTGCGCCGCGTGCTGGCGGCGCTCGCACTTTCCACCTGTCTGACGCTGGCCGCGCTGGCGGTGCCGGCCGCGCCGAGTGGGCTGCGCGGGGTGGTGACAAGCAGCACGACGATCTCGCTGGTTTTTGATGACAATTCGACGACGCCGAATGAGGAGACGAATTTTGAATTTTCGATCAACGGCAGCCCGCTGAGCGTGGGCGGGCATGCGGGCACGGGGACGATCTCGCTAGGGCTGAGCCCGTTCACCGCGAACACGACTTACACGATCGCGGTACGGGCCTACATCACCACCACGGCAAACGCCTCGGCTTTTTCGAACACGATCGCGGTGACGACGGCGGATTTCAACGCGCCGAACAGCGTGGCGGCGGTCACGCAGGCGAGCGGCGCGGTGCTGGTGACGTGGACGGACAATGCGGTGTCGGAGGCGGGTTACTTTGTGGAATATGCCACGGCGGCGGCCGGGCCGTTCACGTCGGCAGGGGCGACGACGGCAAACTTCACGGGCTTCAATGTCAGCGGTCTGGCTCCGGCGACGACTTACTATTTCCGCCTGCGCGGTTTCAAAGGCACGGCGGCGAGTCCCACGGCGCTGACGGCCTTCAGCGCGGTGGTCAGCGCGGCGACGCCCGCCATTTTCGCTGCACCGACCGGTCTCACGGCCACCACGACGGGCGAAAGGGCGGTGCTCCTGGCCTTCACTGACAACTCGGCCAACAACACGGGCTACGAAATCTGGCTCCAGCCGGCAGGCGGCAGCAGCTTCAGCTACGTCGGTGACGCGGGGGATGTGGTGAGCATCAATACGGGAAACATCCTCGCGCCGGGGAATGGTTACGATTTCGCCGTGCGCGCCTATTACCAAAACGGCGCGAACCCGCGCGTGTATTCGGCTTTCTCGAATGTGGCGAGCGCGGTCACGCCCTTCAACGCGCCGACGGGCCTCACGGTCACGCCGACGAGCGAAACGGCGGTGCTTCTTGCCTACGCCGACAATTCGTCGGCCAACACGGGCTATGAAATCTGGTCCCAGCCCACGGGGGGCGTCAGCTTCACCCATCTCAGCGACGCGGGCGATGGGACGAGCAGCAATACTGGGAACATTCTGCTGCCGGGCGTGAGCTACGATTTTGCGGTGCGCGCCTATTTCCAAAGCGGCGCGAACCCGCGCGTGTATTCGGACTTCACGAATATCGTGAGCGCGACCACGCCGTTCAATGCGCCGACGAGTCTCACGGCTGCGTCGGCGAGCGAGAGTGCGGTGCTGCTTGCCTATGCCGACAACTCAGCGGTCAACACGGGCTATGAAATCCTGCTCCGGCTCACCGGGGGGAGCAGCTTCCTCCATCTCGGCGACGCGGGCGATGTGGCGAGCTACAATACGGGGAGCATCCTGCTGCCCGGCCGGAGCTACGATTTTGCGGTGCGGGCCTATTACCAAAACGGCGCAAACTCGCGCCTGTATTCGGCTCTCTCGAATGTGACGAGCGCGGTCACGCCGTTCAATGGGCCAACGAATCTGACGGTCACGCCGTCGGCCACGTCGCCGTATCTCATCAGCTTTGCGTGGGCGGACAACTCGAGCGAGGAGGGCGGCTACGAGCTGGAGTACCGCCAGCAGGGAGCGGCCTCGTTTTCGTCGCGCAAAATCGTGGTGGCCAACGTCACGGGCGTCGCGAACCTGCCGGAGTTTTTGCCGGGGACGGTGTATGAATTCCGCATCCACGCGCTGTCTGGGAGTGTGAGTTCGGCGTACTTTCCGGCCGCAGGCGGCGTGGTCGCCACGACCCGGAACGGCTTTGGCAGCAAGCCCTACGCGCCGATTCAGGTGGGCACATTTTTCAGCTACCAAATGGCGACGATCAGCCAGTCGGCGCGCACGAGCTGGAGCGTGGGCGTGCTGCCGCCGGGGCTGAGCTTCGACAGCGCCAGCGGCGTGATCTCCGGCACGCCGACGACGGCGGGCGTGTACACGGTGACAATGACGGCGAACTTCGCCAGCGGCCCGGCCCATGTGCTGCCGCTGATGCTGCGCGTGCTGACGCCGCCGGCTGCGCCGCAAATCACCGCGGTCATCGGCGCGCAAACGCTGACCCAAGGCGGCGCGAGCACGATCGCGCTGGGGACAAAGTTCGCCGACCCCGACACGGAATCCGCGGTGCGGATGGTGACGACGAAAGGCAATGTGGACATCGCGCTTTATGCCGCGACCACGCCGCTGACCGTGGCGAATTTCAACAGCTACAACTACACCGACGTGCTCTTCCACCGCGCGCCGGCAAACTTCGTGGTCCAGGGCGGCGGCTTCAAAACGTATGCCGCGCCGAATGTTTTCGAGCACCTCGCCACAGCAGCGGCGGTGGCGAATGAGCCGGGCATCTCGAATACCGTGGGCACCGTGGCGATGGCGAAAGTGGGCGACGATCCCAACAGCGCGACGAGCGAGTTTTTCTTCAACGTCAACGACAACAGCGCGAACCTCGACAACCAGAACGGCGGCTTCACCGTCTTTGGCCGCGTAGCCGTGCCCTCGCTCAACAGCACGCTCTTCGCGCTCGCCACCGCGCCGGTGGCGAACTACCCCGTGCAGCTCCACACCGGCCCAGGGGCGACGGATTACACGGCTTCGACGTTCACGGATTTGCCCATCGACCAGCTCCCGCTGCCCGCTGCGGTGGATCAGAGCCGGCTGGTAAAAGTGATGTCCGTGACTGCGCTGCCGGTGCTGACCTATGCGGTGCAGGTCAACACGAATCCGTCCATCGCCAGCGCGACGCTCGCGGGCGGCAGCCTGCAGCTCACGGCGCTCGCGCCAGGCGTGACCACGCTCATCGTCCGCGCCACCGATGTGGATGGCAACACCCGGTCGCAGACCTTCACCGTGACCGTGCAGCAGACCTTCGCGCAGTGGGCCGCGGCTAATGGAACCACGCCCGGCGCGACGGACAACCCCGACCAGGATGCGCTGACAAATCTCCAGGAGTGGGCCTTTTTCGGCAACCCCGGCGTGCCCGACGGGGCCGCGCACCTGCCCACGTTTGCGCTCACGCCGGGCGCGGGCGCGAGGTTTGTCGAGATCACTTTTCCCGTGCGGAAATTCACCGCGAACCTGACCTATTCCGTCGAAGCCTCCAGCACGCTGGCGAATGACTGGACGACCATCTGGACGAGCACGCAGGGCTTCGCCGTGCCCGCGGTGACAGCAGCCGTGAACCAGTCCGACCGCACCGTGGTGACGGTGCGCGACACCGTTTCCACCAGCGCCACGGCGCGGCGTTTCCTGCGCGCCAAGGTGCAGTAGAGGCACCGCTTGACGCCCCCGGCGGGGGTCGCTTAGCGTGCGCGCCCTATGCCGAAAATCGCGCCTGTCCTTTTGCTCACGCTGCTCGCGTGCCTCGTGCCGCTGCGCTGGTGCGAGGCCGCCGTGACCTTTCGCTCGAACGAAGGCTGGTCCATCGACGGCGACGACAGCCACGACGCCGGCTCCGCCGCTTTGCAAATGGCTTACGCCGAGCAGCTCGAAGCGCGCGGCGACGACACCGGCGCCTACAAAGCCTACAAAGTGGTGGTCAAACGCTACGGCCTTTCCCTCCTCGCCCCCAAGGCGCAGTACAAAACGGGCCAGCTCCTCCAGCGCCACCACGACAACGACAAAGCCTTCGACGCCTACAACGCCTACGTCACGAAATACCCGCAGGGCGGCGATTTCGATGCCGTGGTCGAGCAGATGTTCAAGATCGGGAAGCTCTTTCTCGACGGCGAAAAAAAGAAAATGCTCGGCGTGCCCGTCGGCAGCTCCATGTCGCGCGCGCAGACCATGTTTGAGACGATCGGAAAAAGCGCGCCGTTCAGCAAATACGCGGCGCTGGCGCAGTTCAATGTGGGGCAGGCGCTGGAAAAGCAGGGCAAGTATCCCGAGGCCATGAAGGCGTATCAGATCGTGGTGACCAAGTATGCTGGCGACGCCATCGCCGCCGACGCGCTCTACCAGGTCGGCTACGTGCAGCTCCGCAACTACCGCGAAGGCTCCTACAACCGCGCCGACGCCGCCAAGGCGCGCGAGGCGTTTGAGGATTTCATCAACCGCTATCCGTCGAGCGAAAAGGTGGCGCAGGCGAAGGAGAACATGAAGTCGCTCGAAACCGGCTCGGCCAAAAGCACGCTCGAGGTCGCCCGCTTTTACGACAAGACCAAGCAGTACCGCGCCGCCGTCATTTACTACAACGACGTCATCAAATCCCAGCCCGGCTCGCCCGAGAGCGAAATCGCCAAGAGCCGCATCGAGGAGCTGAAACAGCAGGTGGGTGAAGACGCCCTGCGCGCCGGCCCCGAGCGCACCGAGACGGGCGCGCGCGCCGCGCAGCGCCGGAAACTCCAGGCCAAAGTCGATACTGCCTCGCGCCCGGATTACGTCGGCCCGCCCGTCGTGGTGCCCGAGGAAAAAATCGTCGCCGGCCCCGGCAAACCGAAGCTGCGCACCTCGCCCGACCACCTCGGCCCCATGCCCGCCGTCGAGCCGCCGCTGCCCGAGACGCTGCCCGCCACGCCCGACCCCACGCTGCCGAAACCGCCGCTATGAGACCCGCCTTTTTCCTCCCGCTCGCTGCGCTCGTCTTCAGCAGTTGCGCGGGCTACCAGGTCGGCCCGATCAAGCCCACGCGCATGGCCAAGGTCAGCACCATCGCCGTGCCGAATTTCAAGAACGACACGCTGCTGCCGCGCGTCGAAGTCTTGCTTGCCAATGCCCTCATCAAGCAGTTCCAGCAGGACGGCACCTACCAGATCGTCCGCGAAAATGACGCCGACGCCGTTGTGCAGGGCCACCTCGAAAGAATCATCCGCAACCCCTCGCGCTCCGTCCGCGGCAACGTCCTGCTGACCCGCGAATTCATCCTCAGCCTGCACTGCCGCTACGAAGTCACCGACCGCCGCACCGGCGCGCTCATCACCCGGCAAAACGCCACCGGCCAGACCAGCTTCTTCGTCACCGGCACCGACCCCATCGCCAGCGACATCACCCAGGACGAGCGCCAGGCCTTTCCCCTCGCCGCCGAGCAGCTCGCCAAAGACATCGTCAGCCATTTGTCCGAAGGCTGGTGACGGGCGCGGGAAAAGTTGGGCGTTGATTTTCTCGTGCTCACCCTCATCCCCACGCCCATCGTAAATCTCGGCGACATCACGCTTCGCGCGCTGGAGGTGTTGAAAAGTGTGGACGTCATCGCGTGCGAGGACACGCGCCATTCGGGGAATTTGCTGCGCCATTTTCAAATCGCGAAACCGCTCGTCAGCTACCACGAGCACAACGAAGCGCGCCGCACCGCCGAACTGATCGAAGACCTCGCCGCCGGGAAAAACATCGCGCTCATCACCGACGCCGGCCTGCCCGGCATCAGCGATCCCGGGCACCGGCTCCTGCGCGCGTGCATCGAGCGCGGGCTGCCTTACACCATCCTGCCTGGCCCGAGCGCCGTGCTCACCGCGCTCGTTGGCAGCGGTTTTCCGGCGGAGCAGTTTTTCTACGGCGGCTTCCTCCCGGTGAAAAGCGGCGGACGCGAGCGCGACCTGCGCGCCGCCGCCGCGCGCGAAATCACCAGCGTCTTTTTCGAATCGCCGCACCGCTTGCTTAAAACGCTCGCCGTCTGCGCCGAGCACTTTCCCCAGCGCCAGCTTTGCGTCGCGCGCGAGCTGTCGAAACAGTTCGAGGAATACCGCCGCGGCACCGGCCCCGAACTCCTGGCCCACTATTCCGCCAAGGCGGTGAAAGGCGAAATCGTCTTCCTCGTCAGCCCGGCCTAGGCGGGAAAGCTCGCCAGCAGTTCTCGCGGCGTGACCGTCGCGGTGCCGAGCTTGCCGACGACGATCCCGCTGGCGTGATTCGCGATCTCCGCCGCCTCCGCGGTGCTCGCGCCCGCACTGAGCGCGAGCGTGAAGAGCGCGATGACCGTGTCGCCCGCGCCGCTCACGTCGAAGACCTCGCGCGCGCGCGTCGGCGCGTGGTAGGGCGGGGCGTCGTGGCGGAAAAGCAGCACGCCGTGCTCGCCGAGCGTGATGAGCAGATTTTCCGCGTCCCATTTTTCCAAAAGCACGCGCCCGACTTCGAGCAGAGCAGCGTCGGCGGTCGGCGGCTCGACTGGCTCGCTCGGCGGCAAACCCGCGCTGGCAAAGGCTTCGGCACGGTTTGGCTTGATCACGGTCACGCCCTGCCAGCCGAGGGGATTGTGCGGATTCGGATCGACGGCGACGATTTTCCCCGCGCCCCGCGCCCGCTCGCAAATGGCCGCGGCGAACCCCGGCGAGAGCAGCCCTTTGCCGTAATCCTCGATGATGATGGCGTCGATTTCCGGCAGCAGCGCGTCGAGCTGCGCGAGCGCGGCGGCGGCGTGCTCGGGATGCAGGCGTTGCTTTTTTTCGCGGTCGATCCGCACCACATGCTGCTGCCGCGCGATGATGCGCGTTTTCACGACCGTCTGGTAGCACGCATGCGCCTGCACCGCGCTCACGTCGATGCCCTCGCTCGTGAGCAGCCCAGCCAGCCGCTCCGCGTGCAGGCCCGTGCCCGTCACGCCCATGATGCGCACGCCTTTGGAAAACTCCGCGAGATTGCGTGCCACATTGGCCGCGCCGCCGGGGAAGAATTCTTCCTTCACGATCTCGACCACCGGCACCGGGGCCTCCGGCGAAATGCGCGAGACTTTGCCCCACAGAAACTCGTCGAGCATGAGGTCGCCGATGACGAGCAGGCGCTTGGTGGCAAAGGCGGCGAGGAGCTGGGAGACGCGATCTTTGGTCATGGGGAAGTGAAAATTCGAAATCCGAATGTCGAAATCCGAAACAAATTCAAAACGTCAGCAAAGGGGAAAATGGCTTGGTGGACGCTGCATCCGATTTTCCAAATTTCATGCCTTTGAAATTTGTTTCGGATTTCGGATTTCGGATTCCGGATTTTCCCCCGCCAGTTCCTCCGTCACCGCCGCAAACAAAAGCGGGATCATGATTTCGTGATGGCCCACGAGGTAGAAGCCCTGGCCGCCGAGCTTGGTCGGCCGGCGCTGGACGTTTTCCGACGGGCGGTAGTGGCGGGTCATGTCAAAAGTCGCGGTGGTGAAGCGTTCGACCTTGTGGCCGAGATTGCGGGCGATGGTCAGCGCTTTCAAAAAAACCTCGGGCATGATGACGGCGCTGCCGACATTCAAAACGACGCCGCCTTCGAGCTGCGCGCAGACGGCGGCGAAGGTTTGGAAATCGCGATACGAGGTTTCGCCGAGATGCGCGCCGTTGGTGGTTGGGTGCTGGTGGATGATGTCGGTGCCGATGGCGATGTGGGCAGTGACGGGAATGTCGAGCGCCGCACCGGTGGCGAGAATCGAGAGACCGAGGTTCGGAAAGTTGGAAGCGATGGCGGCCTCGCCCAGCGCACGGCCCGCGCCGAGCCCGCGGGCGACACCATCCGCGAGCGCTGCATTCATGCGCCTGCCCGTCTCATCGACCATGCCGAAGCTGCCGTCGTCGAGCCCGCGCTGTACGTCCTCGCTGGTCTCGCCCTGGTAGCACAGCTCGAAGTCGTGGATCGCGCCCGCGCCGTTGAAAGCAACGGCGCTGAGGATGCCGCGGCGCATGGCGTCCACAAAGATTGGATTCAGTCCGACCTTGATCGAGTGCGCGCCCATCATCAGCAGCACGGGCCGCCCGTTGCGCACCGCCCCGGCCACGGCGGCGACGGTCTTTTTGAAATCCTGCACCGCGAGAAAATCCGGCAGCGCCGCCAGAAATGCGGCCAGCGATCCGCCCGCGACGTGCGGCGTCGCGAACGCTTCGACGTTCACTTTGTTGGCGCGTTCGGCGATGGGATAGGTGCGGATTTTCGCGAAATCGAGGGGCTCGAATTTCATCCGCGGATTGCGTGGAAACGCGCGCGGTGTGTCAATGCGGAATCAGCCGCCGAGCGCGCCGCGCGTTTCATTATTGGATTTTCTCCAACTCGTCGGACGTCCACTCGGTGCCGCGGTCTTTGCTGGCGGCGCGGATTTTGGCGACGGCGGCGGTTTCCACCACGGGCTGCTCGTGGCCGAAGGAGCGGCGGATGTAGCTGAGCACTTGCGCGATTTTTTCGTCGTCGAGCACTGCGCCAAGGCCGGGCATGTCGAGCGCGTAGTCTTTGTCCGCAACGCTGATACGCCCGCCGACGCCGTGCAGCACGATGCGGATGAGCCGCGCGTCTGGGCCATCGACCCAATCGGAACCGGCGAGCGGTGGGGCGAGCCCTTCCTGGCCCTGGCCCTGCGGCAGGTGGCAGGCGGTGCAGAGCGTGTTGTAGGTCGCCGCGCCCGCCTCGACGAAGGCCTTCTGCTCGGCAGTGAGCGGCGGCGCTTTGACCTCGGGTTTTTCGCCGGGCTTGCCGGGCCAGGTGCAGATGCTGGCGATTTTCGCGGCGCGCTTCTTCACCTCAGCGTCGTTGGCGGCGAAGAGCGCGGCGAGCGCCTTCGGTTCGGCGGGCAGCTTCACGACCTTGAAAGTTTTCGACGGCGAACCGAGCGCATCGAGCATGGCGAGCTGCTGCCATGCGGCTTTCGGCGGCTGCGCGGTGAAGTCGAGCAGCGCGGCGACGCGCTCGGGTTTGCGCTCTTCGAGGATGCAGCGGGTGAGCTGCTGCGCGGCGGTCTGCTTTCCGGGCGACGACGCAGACCATGCGGATGAGGCGCAAACGGTCTGCAAAAACTCCAGCTCGCGCCCGCGCAAACCCGAGATGGCGGCGGAGCGGGCCAGGGGGTTTTCGACATTGGCCGTGAGCACTTCGGCCATGACGGCCTCGGCTTTCGCGCCGCCGATTTCGCCGAGCGAAAGCAAAAGCTGGAGCTGCACGTCGGCGCTCTTGTCCTTGGCGATCGCGAAGATTTTTTCGGCGAGCGCCGCGTCCTTTTTCGCCAGCGGCTCGGCGGTGCGGATGGCCGTCGCGCGGACTTTCGCATCGGCATCGGCGAAGGCGGCGAGCGCGGTGGCGGCGTCCATTTTTTCCAGCGCATCCAGCGTCCACAGCGCGGCGATCTTGGCGGGCGCTGGCTTTGCGGACGTTGCGACTTTTTTCAAAGTGGCCACCGCCGCGTC
>JANXWQ010000053.1 GCA_025351065.1 Chthoniobacter sp.
CTCAGCCGGCGGCGCTTTTTCACTTCGCTCGCGGGCGCGGGCGCGGCGGCGGTGATGCCGGGCTTCGGCATCTTCACTTCGCCGGCAATGGCCGCGGAAATGGCGCGGCAGCAAAAGCGGATGATCGTCATCAACATGGCCGGCGGGCTTTCACAACTGGAGAGCTGGGATCCGAAACCGGGCACGACCACCGGCGGACCGTTCCGGGCGATTCCGACTTCGGTGCCGGGGCTGCACATCTCGGAGTTGCTGCCGAAGACCGCGAAAGTGATGCACCAGCTCGCGCTCATCCGCAGCATCAACACGCACGAGGACGATCACGGCAAGGGCGCCTACATCATGGACACCGGACGCCGCAAAACGCCCGCGCAGGAGTATCCCGTGCTCGGCGCGGTCGTCGCGAAGGCCCTCGACGCGGGCGGTGCAAGCGCGCTGCCGGGGCACATCGTGGTGTCGCCGGGCGGCGGTGGTGGACGCAATGCGGACTCGGCTTACCTCGGGCCGAAGTACGGGAGCGTCGTGCTGGGTGGAGGAAAGCCGCCGCAATTCTCCGAGCGGCCAGCCGGCCTGATCGAAGACGCTTCGATCTGCGCGAACGACATCCGCCGAAAGGTGAACGACCGCTTTGCGCTGCGTCGGCGCACGGCGCAGACGGATGCCTACACGCAGAGCTACGAGCAAGGTCTCGAACTAATGCGGCAACGCGAGATTTTCGACGTCACGAAAGAGTCGCAGCAGGATCAGGAGCGTTATGGTACGCACGACTTTGGGCGGCACTGCCTGCTCGCGCGGCGGCTCGTGGAAAAAGGCATCACCTACGTTCGCGTGACGCATGCGAACTACGACACGCACTGCGAGAACTTCAACTTTCATTTTGAGCAGGTCAGCGAGTTCGACGGGCCGTTTGCCACGCTCGTCACCGATCTCGCGGAGCGCGGGCTGTTGCAGCACACGCTGATCGTCGTGCTCTCCGAGTTTGGCCGGACGCCGGCCATCAATCCGCTCTACGGTCGCGATCATTGGAGCAAGTCGTGGTCGATCTGTCTCGGCGGCGCGCGCATTCACCCTGGCGCGCTGATCGGTGCGACGAACGCCACAGGCATGGAAGTCACCGACCGGCAGGTTGATGGCGGGCATCTTTTCCACACGTATCTCGACGCGCTGGGCGTGAAGACGACGGGGCATTTCGAGGCCGCCGGGCAGAAGATGCCGATCGCCGATCCGGCGTTCGAGCCAATTGACGAATTGCTCACGTAATGCCCGCCGATCCGAAACTGGCGCACGTCGCGGGCGAGTTCGCCGCCGATGCGCCGCTAATGGCGTGCCGCTTCGATCCGACGGGGAAATTCATCTTCGCGACCGCGGAGGACCGCTCGGTTTACCGCTGGGAATTTGCCGACCCGAAAAAGCGCACCGCGCTCGCGGGGCACAACTCATGGATTTTCGACCTCGTCGTCACGAGCGACGGACAGACGCTCATCAGCGCGGGCGGTGATGATTCGCTGATCTGGTGGCCCGCCGCGGCGGACGCGCCCGTGCCGATTCGCACGGTGCGCGCACACGACGGGTGGATTCGCGCGCTGGCGCTCAGCCCGGATGGCGCGCTGCTCGCGAGCGGCGGAAATGACCGCGTCGTGCGGCTGTGGAATGTCAGCGACGGCGCGAAGGTGCGCGAATTTCCGGGGGCCGAGCGCGATATCTACAGCCTGCTTTTTCACCCGAACGGACAGTGGCTGCTGGCCGGCGATCTCGACGGGAAAATCCGCCAGTGGAACGTCGCGGACGGTACGCTGGTGCGGACGTTCGACGCCGCGGCGCTCCACATTTACGAAGGCGGGCAGCAGGTTCACTACGGCGGCGTGCGCGCGCTCGCGCTGAGCCCGGACACGAAATGGCTCGTAGCCGGCGGGCTGCACAAAGGCACAAACCCGCTCGGCAATGTGCAGGAGCCGACGGCGCTGCGGTTCGAGTGGGAGACCGCGAAAATGGCGCGGCAGCATTTGACCGACGACAACAAGAATGAGCGCATCTGGGCGATGCACTACCACGCGCAGGGTTTCCTCCTCGCGGCGATCGGCGGCGGAAAAGGCGCGCTGCTTTTTTGGAATGAAGGCGAAGACAAACCGTTCCACTCCTTCGCGCTGCCAAACTCCGCGCGCGGCATGAGCGTTCACCCGGACGGCATCCAGATCGCGACGACGCATCACGACAGCAAGCTGCGAATCACGAAGCTGGTCGCGAAGGCGTAGAGGCGCGCCCCCTAGCCTTGGGGCAGAATCCGCTTCACCAGCCGGTCGATGCCTTCGCCGGCAAACTCGCTTTGCGGATAGATTTTCTGCGCCTTCAAATACCAGGCGAGGCTCGATCCGACCTGCTCTTTTTTCTCGAGATCCTGCGCGCCGCGCAGCGTGCGGACGAAGTCGGCGGCTTGCGTGGTGAGGTTCGCGCGGGTCTGGCTGAGCTTGGTGTCGTCGGGAAATTGCGGGGCGATTTTCTCCACGGTTTCCCACGCGCCAGCGTAGTTGGTCTGCCCGGCCATGGCGCTGGCCTGGGCGATGGCGGCCTCGATGGTCTGCATGTTTTTCAGCACCTCTTCGAGCTGCTTTTGCTTCTCGGGGTAAAGGGCGAGCGCGGCGATGAAGCGCACGCGGTCGTCGAAAATCTGGCGGTAATTTTTCTGCCCGGCGAGCTGCTCAAAGTCGATGACGGCCTTCTGCTGCACATCGCCTTGGGAGAAAATCATCTTCGACATTTCCGCGAGCGCCGGGTTGCGCGGCCACAATTCGGTGGCGGCCGTCAGCTCGGCTTCGAGCGTGGGGTTGTCGCCTTTGAGCGCGGCGTTGCGGGCTTTGGCGAGGTGCATGGCGGCGACCTGCTTCGAGGTTTCGATGGCCGCCATGGGCTTCGAGCTGTCGAAGTCCTTAGCGATTTTTTCGAGCGCCTTCACGAGCGTCTCGGCGAGCGTGAAGTCCTTCACGTCGATGGCCGAGATGAGCTGGTTGGTCTTCTGCACAAACTCCAGCGTCTGCCGCTTTTTGTCGCGCGCTAGCGTGCGGATTTCCGGCATGTATTCGCCGATGGTCACGGCCTCGGCGAGCCGCTTGCTCGCGCTTTCCAGTTCGTTTTTCACGACGAGAAACTCGAACGCCTTCACCCCCTCGCGCACGTCGCGAATGGCCTCGTTGGCCATCGAGTCGAGCGTACCGACGGTTGGCGGCATGCCGGAGCTTTTTTCAAAAAGGTCCTTGGTGTCCTTGCCGACGTTCAGCTTGGTGTCGCCGTCGGTGAAGACCGCGCGGTAGAAGCGCGTGGCCATGAGGACGTGCTGGAAGCGGCGCTGCATGAAGAACTGCACGATGAGCGCCTGAAATTCGACCTTGGCTTGGATCGACGAAATCTCGCCCTTGAGCTGGTTCGCTTTCATCTGCGCTTCGACCTCGGCAATGCGCTTGGTGAACTTGGCCTGCACCATCGTCGCCTCGAAATTCTGCTGCGACGGCGGGGCCGGCTGGTTGCCGCCTTTCTTGCCCCCGCCGCCCGAGGGCGGCGGCGATTTGACGGTCTCGCCCGCGCCGGCGTGCGTGGCGTTCCAGTAGTCCTGATTGCGCTCCTGATCGAGCGACGCAGTGGCGGTGACGAGCCGGTTCTGCGCGCCCTGCGATTTCCACGCGCTATACACCGCGTCAGCCAGCGCGTCGCACAGCCGCGCGTCGATGTCGAAGCGCGAGCCCTGCGGCAGGTAGCGGAAAGCGGTGTCGATGTTTTGCGACGAGGCGTTGCCGGGCGCGAGGAGGTTCAAAATCGTGCTGATGACGAGCTGATACTGCTTGTCCTCGGCGGTCGTCTCCTCGGGCGCGTTGAGGTATTTCTCGAAACGCGCCTGGAAAATCCGGTTGTTGCTCACGTTCCAGTTTTTCCCGTCCCACGACATCGTCTCGGTGCCCGGATCGAAGGACGGCACATCTTTGCCGAGAAAACTCCCGCCTTTTTTTCCGCCACCCGCACCGCCGCCATTGCCCGCGGGCTGCGCGGCTGGCGCGGCTCCTCCACCACCGGCGGGCGCGGCCGACGGCGCATCCGGCACCTGCGCGCAGAGCAGGCCGGCACTCAGCGCACAGCCGGCGAAAACGAAAGTCCAGCACCGCCGCCGGGCCGTTGAGCGTTGAGCGTTGGGCGTTGGGCGTTGGGCGTTCGCTTTCATGGTTCTTGGGGCGGGTTAAATCTTCTTCACATCCTGCGCCTTGAGCACCCCTTTGTCACCGACTTCGATGAGGAAAAAGAAGCGCTGCCCGCGCTCGATGTTCACGCTGTTGAACTGCGGCGGCACCAGGATCGGCAGCAAATCCGCGCCGACTTCCACGGAAAAAAGCCGTCCGTTCACGGGCGAAAACTCCAGCGACTTCGAGACTGTGCCGTCCACTTTATAGACGTTGCCGCGCAGGCTGTTGGAGTTTTCCAGATAGTCCGCGACCGGCAGGGCCGTCTTCGTGCGATAGGGATCGTTCGCTTTGCCAAAAAGCAGGTAGCCGCCGCCCAGCGCCGCGACGAGCAAGCCGGCGGCGGCGAGTATCCAGACAGGATGGGCGGAGGAACTAGCGCGACGGGCCATGAGGGAAAAGTCGGAGGGCGGAGGGCGGAGGGCGGAAGAAAGGCGAAAGCGGCATGGACGTGGGGAAGATAGGCATCGGGGCGCGACGTGTCAGGTCTGCTAGCTTGCCGACTTCATGCTTCCGCCCTCCGCCCTCCGCCTTCACTTGATGAGCCCCCAGTGCGCGGCAAAGGGCCAGTACACAAACATGCCGCGGCCCATGATATTGCGCTCGGGCACGGGGCCCCAGTCGCGGCTGTCGGAGCTGTGGTAGCTGTTGTCGCCCATCGCCCAGTAGTGGCGGGCTGGGATGGTGTACGGGTCGTGCGGGGTGCGCAGCACGGGCATGAGGAAACTGGAGAAGCCCTGACCGTAGCCGGCGTAGCCATCGACCGGATGATCCTGCGTGCCGGCCATCACGCGCTCGAAGCAGCGCCCTTCGGCCAGTTTGCCGTTCACGAAAAGCTGCGGCGAGGCGACGCGCAGTTCGTCGCCCGGCGTGCCGACCAGCCGCTTGATGTAAAACTGCGACGGCAGGCCCATGTCGATTTTGGCCCGCATCTGATCCGCGTACACCGCCGCGTCCGGCAGATCGAAATCCGCGGGGTCATTCCGGTTGCTCCCGCTCAAGGTTTCATGGCGGCGTTCGAGCGTCGGCAGTTTTTGCGTGTTGAAAACGAACACGTCGCCGCGCGTCGGCGTGCGAAAATTGTATGAAATCTTGTCCACAAAAACATGGTCGCCGGTGTCCACATAGCCACGGACAATCGGCTCTCCGCGCTTGAAATAGCGTCCGCCTCCAAGACCAAAACCTTGCGTGAGCGTGCTGGCCGGCATGTGCAGCAGATAGGTGTTTCCCCCACTGCCAGTCGAGCGCGGCCCCTCGTCGGTATTGACGACTCGCACCGTGCTCACCCGGCTGTAGGTGAAGAAGCGGAAGCGGGTGATTTCCTCCACCCTGGAAACGACTTCGTCATCCTTCGCCGTGACATTGAACCAGCCGCGGCCCAGGACGCCCGCCTGAAAAATCTGCGTCACGACGTTGGGCGGCTCGTCCTTCGTCGGAAAAGCTTGGATGCCGTAAAGCGTCGGCTGCATCGAGCCGGTGGGGATGGTGAAGGGCTGGAGAAAATACGTCCGCACCCCGAGCGCCACGACGATGGCCACGAGGAAGACCTCGCAGTTTTCCCGCCAGCCCGCGTCGCTCACCGGCGGCAGATAGGCCGCGCACTGCTGGTCGAGCTGCTGCGCGGCTTCCTCGATCTGCACCTTGCCGCCTTCCTTCACCGCGCCCTCCAGTTTCTCGATGCCCTTTTCAAAATCCGCCACCGTCCCCGCGCTCCACAAGTCCCGCTTGTAGGCCAGCAGCTTGCGCGCGTCCTTCACAAACTGGTGGCCTTGCTTGACGTGCTTCGAGGCGAAAATGGAAAACATGTGGGCGAAAAAACGGGAGCGCGCATCCAAGCCGAAAGCGGGGCCAAGGGAAGCGAAATCTTCGGGTCGCCCGCCCGACCCGTATGAATGAATTTGCAATAAACGCCGAGGCGCAGAGGACGCTGAGATTGGGGACGGCTAAAACCTTCCCGCCCTCCGTCATCCACCTCTGCGTCCTCTGCGCCGCTGCGGTTTCCTCCGCCTCAAAAAATCCGCCGGTCACCGCTCTTCTGCGCGCTCAGCGCGTCGAGCGTGGAGCGCACCTGGCTGAGGAGCTTCTGGTGCGTGTAGGGCTTCGGGATGAAGCCGCGTAGCCCGCGCGCCAGCATGCTTTGCAGCCGCGCCTGCTCGGCGAAGCCGCTGCTCAGCACCACCGGCACCTCTGGGTTGATCTCCAGCAGCTCCGCGAAAACATCCGC
>JANXWQ010000120.1 GCA_025351065.1 Chthoniobacter sp.
TCGGCGAAGCCAATCGACTTCACGGCCATCCCGCGAAAGAACGGCGTCAAGCCGATGAGCGCGACGCGGCGACGGTCGTAGGATTTTGGCTTGAGGCCGGACTTGACCGACGCCAGCCACTCGTCAGCGAGTTCCTCGAAGCGGATGTTTCGATTCTCCTCGCCCTCCAGCCGCTCCGCTTTCGCGCGGAATTCCACCAGCCGCCGCTTGGCGATGGCGAGGTCATTCGTCTTGAGTGAGCGCCTGATCTGCTTGCCGTTGACCTTGACGAGGGCGTAGTAAAGTCTATTGCCGTTCCTGTAAAGGCACTCGGCGACCTTGTTAAACTCCTGGGATTTTTTTGGCATCTGATTCATGCCATAGAATATCGGGTTACTTAATTGGGTTATAAACGCAAAAATGTCGATTCCAAAAATAGCTGTAAGTGCATTGCCATCAATAATATGGAGGGGTGGCAGAGTGGTCTAATGCGCCGGTCTTGAAAACCGGAGAGCCGCAAGGTTCCGTGGGTTCGAATCCCACCCCCTCCGCCATGTTTGCTGCGGGTCAAATTTCGCGGGCAACGCGCCCGGCTGGTTTTTGCATCCTCGCGTGCCCGACTCGTTCGTGCTAACCGTACTGCCCTCAGCATTTCACTTTCCACCATGTCCGAACCCGTAGGCAAAAAACTCGCCCAGGCCCGCCTCAAACGCGGCCTCACGCTCGACGAAGCCGCGCACGCCACCAAGCTGCGCCCGGACAAAATCCTCGCGCTCGAAAGTGACGACCTCGCCTGCTTCGCCAGTGCCGCGTACGCGAAGGGCTTCGTCAAAAATTACGCGCGCTACCTCGGCGTCGATGTCGAGGATTTCCTGAGCAGCTTCGACAGCCGGATGCCGATCAGCGTGGCCGATTACCAATATCTCAGCAACGCCCCGGAGCGCGCCCGCGACCCCGCGCCCATGCGCCGCGACCGCAAGCCGCCATCCGTCATCCCTGTGCTCGTCGGTGCGGCGGTCATCTTTCTCGGCGTGACGGGACTGTGGATTTACAAAAGCGCCCAGCGCATTTTCGCCGAGCCTGCGCCGCGGTCCGCGGCGAGCGCCGTCGCGCAGCCCGCCACGCCTGCGCCCGCGCTCCCCGCGGTCGCGCCCGACCTCGCGGTGCCGTCCACACTTTCCCTGGAGCCCGCGCCCGCCGAGCCGGTGGTCGCAGACGCCCGCCCGCCCGCGCCTGGGCTCGCCGACGACCGCGCGATGCTGAAGGGCGGCGCGACGGCAAACTCTGCCGATCACGATGTCGTCGTCCCGGTGGCTGTGCCCACCGCTGCCGACGGCACTGCGTCCGCACTGCCCAGCGGCGTGAGTGAGTTTCTTTTCGCCAGCGAGAAAAAGACCTGGATCATCATCCGCAAAGACGACCCCAAATCCCCGCCCGTCTTTGAGGACTACCTCTACCCCGGCCTGCGCCCGCTCAAGCTCCGCGGCGCCCGCTTTTTCATCGAAGCCCGCGACCCCGACGCCGTGCAGATCACGAAGAACGGCCTGCCCATCGCGTTCCAGGCGCCGGACGTGCCGATCCAGTAGTTCGACGTTGAGCGTTGCAAGTTGGACGTCGGACGTTCTGCCAAACCGCCGTTGACGCCCTCGCCTTTCCCCCTGACCTAGTCCGCCGCCATGCCGAACACCGAACTTTCAACGCTCAACGTCCAACCTCCAACGTCCAGCGACGGGAAGCCGCGCAAAGTCGGCATGATTTCGCTCGGCTGCGCGAAAAATCTCGTCGATGCCGAACTCATGCTCGGCGGCATCCTCGCCCGCGGCATGGAGATCACCAGCGATGCCGATGAAGCCGACGTGCTCATCGTCAACACCTGCGCCTTCATCGACACCGCGAAAGAGGAGAGCATCGAAGCTATCCTCGAGGCGCACCAGTCCCGCGGCTTGAAAAAGCGCGCCGGGCAAAAGCTCATCGTCTCCGGCTGCATGGCCCAGCGTTTCGCCGCCCAGCTCGCCACCGAGATGCCCGAGGTCGATGCCTTCATCGGCCTCGACCAAGTCGCCGACGCGGCGAGCATTATTGATCAGGTCTTCGCGCGCGCCGCCCCATCCACCATCCACCATGCACCATCCACGCTCACCGACGAAACCTGGCAGCCCCTGAACCTCGTCACCCGCAAGCCCGTTTACATCCCCGACTTCGACACCCCGCACTTCCGCCTCACCCCGGCGCACACCGCCTTCACCAAAATCGCCGAGGGCTGCAACCACCCGTGCTCGTTCTGCGTCATCCCGCAGATGCGCGGGCGGCACCGCTCGCGCACCATCGAGAGCGTCGTCGCCGAAGTCCGCGCGCTCGTCGCCGAGGGGGTAAAAGAGATCAATCTTATCAGCCAGGACACTACTTACTTCGGGATGGACCTGTGGGCGGAAAAAG
>JANXWQ010000057.1 GCA_025351065.1 Chthoniobacter sp.
CAATTTTTGCACGAACTCCACCGGCGCGAAATCAGGCCCGACGCCCTGATACGACTCCATGATCACGCCCGCCGTCGTCTCCGGCGTGAGCCCGCGAGCGGCGACCGCTTGCAAAAACGAATCGAAGCTCGTGTCCGTCTGCCAGTAGCCGTCGGGAAACGGCGCGGTGATGATCGCGGGATCCTCGTTCACGATCCAATTTTTCTGCCCCGCCATGCCGCCCGCCTGCTGCGAGCCGAGCGTGCGCCCGTGGAAGCCGCGCTCCCAGCCGATGATGCCGATTTTTTTGTTCCCGCCGACCTTGATGCCGTGCGCGCGGCTCAGCTTGATCGCACACTCCGTTGCCTCCGAGCCGGTCGTGAGCAGGAACACTTTCTCCAATCCCTCCGGCGCGAGCCCCGCAAGATATTCCGCAAGCTCCGCGCGCTCCTCGCTCGGGAAACAATAGTTGTGCAGCAGCCCGCTGTTCACTTGGTCAATGATCGCCTGCTTCACCTCTGGCGCGCCGTGGCCGGCGTTCGTCACGAGCACGCCGCTGGACCAGTCGAGCCAGCGGTTCCCGTGCTTGTCGTAAATGAAAATGTCCTCCGCGCGATCCCACACGATCGGCGGCTGGCCGCGCATGGACTGCGGCTCGAACTTGCGGAGCTTTTCCAAAGTCGGCAGCGAGTCGGGATGCGGGATTTGCGTCGCGATGCGGCGATACTTGGTTTCGACGAGCGGAACAGTCCGCGGAGTGATGCTGAATTCTTTGCCCATGATTGGTGTTGTGGTTCGCCGCAAGAATTAGCGCCGCGCACGTCCCGCCGCTACGCGCATTCTCACGGTTTCCGATACTTTGGTGCCCCGCACGAAAGACACGGCGTGCTTTGTTCTGCGTCAGCCATTCAGCTCACCGCACAGCGCAAGGGCCTTCATGGCCTCTGCGGTGGCGATGTAAGTGATGTAGTAGTAGTTCCCGCGATAGAGCGAATGCATCCACCAGCGGCCGGAGACGCGCTGCTCGCGCTTCAGCCAGGCGACGCCGCGCTGGATGCGCGCATCGGATGTCGCGATGCCGCTCTGCTTCATCAGGACGATCGCGAGAGCAGTCATGTAGGGATCGCTTTCCGGGCTCGCGGCATCGGGCAGGCTCGCGATCACTTTGAGCACGGTGTCGCTCATCTTGAAGTGCCAGTCGTTCACCGCAGACATGTCGCGCAGCGACCAGCCACCGTCGGCGTGCTGCTTTTGCGAGAGCAGCGCCAGCGCGGCATCGCGGTCGCGCTGGGTCACGAGTTCGGGCATGTAGCTGGCGAGTTGGAGACGTAGCACGCGGTCGAAATCATTGCGCGGCTGCGCATCGCGGAGCCATGCCTTCAGCTTTCCGATGCGGGCGAGCAAGTCCTCGTCCTTCACGCCGGCCAGCCAGCCCGGTGCCGCGGTGATGGCGCGCGCGGCTTGCAGCGAAAGTTCGAAATCGGTGGTGATGTGCGGGACTTCCACCTCGCCGAAGCTGACAAACGCGCCATTGGGCGACTGGCGCAGCATCATCTGTCGCAGGGAATGGTCGGTGTGCTCGGAGAGCTTTCCGGTGACGTGCTTGTCCCACTCGGCGAGGCCCAGCGAACACCACACGGTCGTCCATGAGCCGGGAAAATATTTGAGCCCGTCCTTTTCCGTTTCCACCGAGGGCTTGTCCGGGATCGCCTTCAGGAAATTCTCCAGCACTTCCGCACTCGGCTTGCCGGGCAGCATCGTCAGGGCGGGCCGCTCGCTCATGTAGGGGCCGGTCGTGTGGCAGTTGATGCATGACTTCTCACGCACCCAGGTGAGAGCGCCGTCCTCAAGATATTTCGCCGCCGCCTTGATCGTATCGGCGTTGAAAGCGACCACCTTCGGCTCATCGGGCGTGGGAATCGAAACCTCGATGCCCTCCGTCTTGTATTGGAAGGCGGGCTTGGTCTTCGGCTTTGGATCCTGCTGGGCAAAAATCGCGCACGCTCCGAGCAGCACGAAGACGGGGCAGAGAAGAATCTTCATGGATTTGACTGAGGCGGCAGCGGAGCGCCGTGTCAACATTGCGCCAGCGCAGGCCTTGTCTTGTTTTAAACCACAGAGGTTCACAGAGGATGCGCAGAGGAATCACGGAGGCTCTGTGCTCCTCTGTGCATGCCTCCGTGTTCCTCTGTGGTTTTCTCCCACCGATGCGTTGGGAAAATCAAAGCGCTGCCGGCGACTCGGATTCGTCTTGCGCCGTTTGGAGAAGCAGCCGCATCAAAGGCCCATGCACCCCCCATCATCCATCAATCGCCGCCAATTCCTCGGGACCGCTGCAGCCGCCACCGCCGCCGGTTTGCTGAGTCCCAGCCTCCCCCGACTGCGTGCAGCAGCAGTGACCGGAGAGACAGCGCACTTCTGGTACCGCCTCGCACCGGAGGGGCCTTACATAGATTCACAGCGCGGCAGCAAGGCGTTCGGATTCGGCGACGGGAAAATTTTCCTGTCCGAAGACAACGCCAAGACCTGGGCGCACAGCGCGCCATTTTCCGAGGCGGAGAACATCACCCTCAGTGTGATCCTGAAGAACGGGAACATCCTCTTCGCCACGCGCGAGAAACTTTTCCTGAGCACCGAC
>JANXWQ010000092.1 GCA_025351065.1 Chthoniobacter sp.
GCCCGATTTCCTCCGCCGTGCCAGGCCGCCGCCATGCTTTCGCGACGAAGCGCGTCAGGACTTCGCGCACCTGCTCGCGCTCGGGCTTTTCCGAGGTGAAAACCATCAGCGCTTTGTTCGAGGGCGTGCGTGTGTCGAGCGGTCCCTCGGTTTCGAGAAACTCCACGCGCAGCGTCGGCGGCGCCTTGCCCGGCGCGGGCTTGAACGCCGCCAGCGCAATGCGCTCCGTGCCCGGTGCGCCCGTGATTTTCACCTCGAGAAGCTGCGCGCTTTTTTCGTCGCGCGCCTTAATCTCCACCGTCTGCAAAATCACCGCCGGCGTGACCGCGCCGAGCGCCACGCCATCGAGCCGCGCCAACTCCGTGGCGGGCGATGGGTTCGCGATTTTCGGCCCGCTGGCCAGCAGCGCCACGCGCACCGGCACGTCCGCCGGAGCTTCGGCGTAAAGTTTCGCGCGCACCCAAAACTCCTCGCCCGGCGCGATGCGCACCGGCGTGTTCAGCGGCCCGGAGAGGATCGCCTCGGTCTGCGCGGCGTTGATCGGGCGGAAGCGATCCGGCGGCACATGCGGGTTCGCGGGCTCGCAGTATTTGCCCGCCATCGTGCGCTTCGGCGGACGCGCCGGATTGAGCGGGATGGTCTCCTCGGCGATGCGCTCCGCCGCGTCGAGATAACGCTCCATGAGCACCGGCGAGACCGAGAGCACGTCGGAGATGTTGTCGAAACCGAAGCCCACATCGTCGCGCGGAAAATCCTCCGCAGGCTTGAACTCGACGTGCAGCAAATCGCGGATGGTGTTGTTGTATTCCGTGCGGTTCAGCCGCCGCACCGTGGTGCGTCCGGGGTCGGGCGGAGCGCTATTGGCCGCGACAAAAACCGCCTTCACCGAGGCGGTGAAAGCGCGCCGCTCCTCGGCCGTCGGCTGCGGCTCGTCCTCCGGCGGCATGTCGCCGGACTCGACCATCCGCACCACCTCCAGCCACTGCTTGCGCGCCCGCAGCAGCGCGCGGTCATCGCGCACCGCATGCAGCGCGAGATTGGCCTTCTGCTTTTTCTCCCCGTGGCACGACACGCAGTTTTTTTCCACAAACGCCACGCCCGCCGGCGCAAACGGCGCGGCCTCCTGCGCCCCGCCGCACGGGACGCCAGCGGCGAGTCCCGCGAGCAAAGCGTGGCGGAGGAATCGGGTGAAGCTGGGCAAGGTCATGCGCACGCCCGCACGGAACTCCGCGCGGCGGGGACGGCAAGCGAACTTTTGGCGGCGGGGCGGTTTGAAAAAATCCCGTCGTCCTGAGCGGAGTTCCCGGCGGGGGCCGGCCTTCATACCGAGTCGAAAATCGCGCCCGGTCCATCAGTGCCGGTTAGTGGTTTCCAAAAACCGTCGTGGCTACAGCATCCGTTCCACGAAATCGCGGCTCTCGAAGAAGGCGAGGTTTTCCAGTTTCTCGCCGGTGCCGATGAAGCGGGTGGGGATGCCGAGTTCGTTTTGAATGGCGACCACGCAGCCGCCTTTGCCGCTGCCGTCGAGCTTCGTGACGATGACGCCGGTGAGGCCGGTGGCGGCGTGGAATTCGCGCGCTTGCTGGAGGGCGTTGCCGCCGGTGGTGGCATCGACTACGAGCAGGGTCTCGTGCGGCGCGGCGGGGTCGGCTTTGGCGAGGACGCGCTTAATTTTCGCCAGTTCGCCCATGAGGTTGACCTTGGTGTGCAGCCGGCCCGCGGTGTCGCAGACGAGGAACTCGATGTTTTGACGGTCGGCAGATTGGTAGGCCTCGTAGCAGAGCGCGGCGGGGTCGGAGTTGTACTGGCCTTTGATGACCTGGATGCCGAGGCGGTCGCCCCAGATGCCGAGCTGCTCGATGGCGGCGGCGCGAAAGGTATCGGCGGCGGCGAGCATGACGGTGTGGCCTTTGGCTTTGAGAAAGTGCGCGAGCTTGGCCGTGGAGGTGGTCTTGCCGGTGCCGTTGACGCCGACGACGAGGATGACTTTGGTTTTCGACGCCAGCGGGCGAAGCACCACGTTGTCGCGCGGCAGCACTTTCAAAATCTCCTCGCGGGCCACGGCGACGACGCTCTCGGCGGTCATCTTTTCCTCGTGCGCCTGGCAGGCTTGCAGGATGCGCGTCATCATCGGCACGCCGAGGTCGGCGCGAATGAGTGCCTCCTCGAGTTCCTCCCAATCCACCGGACGTCCGGTGAATTTTTGGATGAGTGATTTGAAAAAGCCGAAGGCCATCGCGCTACGGATTCCGCGGCCCGGCAGCTTCGCGCGCGGGGCGGCTGAGATCCCTCTTGATGCGGTCGAGGACGCCATTCACAAACCCGCCGGACTTCTCGGTGCCGAATTTTTTCGCGACTTCGATGGCCTCGTTGATGATGACCACCGGCGCGACATCGAGGCTGTGCAGCAGCTCAAAAATGGCGACGCGCAGGATGTTGCGGTCCACGGCGGCGAGGCGGTGCAGTTCGTAATTGGCGGTACATTCCCGGATGCGCGCGTCGATTTCCTCACGGTGCGCGAGCACGCCCTGCACGAGCTGCTCGGTGAAGGCGCGCGTCTTCGCCGGCACCGCCGCGCTGCCCGGTGTCGTGCGTAGTTCCCAAAAAGCCGCGGGATCGGCGGCGTCGCCCGTGCCGTGCAGGTCGAGCTGGTAGAGAAACTGGACGGCGGCCTCGCGTCCCTCGCGTCGTTTGCCCATGGCGGCTAGCGCCCGAAGCGCACTTCGCTGCGCGGCCCGCCTGTCTCGGCGCGCGAGCTGCGGAGATCGGCGAGCGTTTGGGTCATGCGGGCGGCCACGCGGGCGGCCTCGGTGCCGCGGTTCAGGTCCTCGCCCATGCAGCGCATGCGGGCCTGCTCCTCGTTTTTCAAAAGCAAAACCTCGTGGATGACAGGCACGCGATGCGC
>JANXWQ010000106.1 GCA_025351065.1 Chthoniobacter sp.
GGCTAATCGTATTCTGTCTTCCAAGTTGCGGACTCTTGGATCGCGCAATAGATCTTCATGGCTCTGCAATAGGCGAATGCAAGCAAGTGCCGTTGGATATTGCCCAAGATCGAGGGCGCGCTCGGCAGAAAGCAGCGCTTCTTGGTGTTCGCTGCTTGTAGCTTGCACATCCGCAAAACTCGATGGTCGCGCAACAGACAGGAATTGCTGCGGCCAAGGTAATCCAACCGTTCCCGTCACGAGGCTACCATCCTCCTGTCCTACGCACATCAGTCCAGAGAGTTCGTCCACCGCAAACGCTCCCCCCCCGGTAGAAGGGCTCCTTTAGCCAGCAGGTTCTAACTCTTCGCCCCGTTTCGACATCCCAAAGAATTATAGCTCCCGTTTCGCCTTTAGAATCAGCACCCACGCCAAAGAGATACCTTGAGTCGCTCGAAAATTGCAAATGAGCCAGTGTGCGTCCCGTGTATGCAAATTTCGCTTTGAGCGTCCCATCCAAATTCCATACATGAACCAGCCTGCCGCCGGAGGCAATGAGTTCACCATCAGCGGATACAGCCAGGGTGCCAGCATATGCGTCCCCTTTCAAAACCCGAACAGTTCGCCATCGCGATTGCTTGACCGGGGATTGCCGATGTCGAAAGCGAGCGAAGAACCCTCCGTCAATCACCGCTGATTCTAGGGTTTCAGAGACGTCTCCTGTCTCCCATACACGGATTTGACCGTCATGATGGACGGCGATTAGTGACGAGTTCGGGATTCGCACAGCACCGTAAGCTTTGGTGCCTACTCGGCCATTGTGAGTCTTGAAGGGCTCGTGTTTAGCGGCTAGGGCAATCGCTTCGTTCGTTGATAAATCTAAGTCCTGCATCAGACGCAAGTCCGCAACCTGCCAAATACGAATGTGCCCGTCGGAGCCACTGGTGAGCACATGTTCGGAGTCTAAAAGGCTTACACAGGATACGTCTCCCCGGTGTGGAAGGACAGTGTTGGTGATCGCCTTTGTTGTCATATCAAACACATGCAAGTGATCTTTGTCCTGGGAGGCTCCTTTTTTCACGGTCGCGAAAACAATGTGGCTCCAATTCGGTGTGACTGCGCATTTTCCAACCGGACCTTGCAGCTCGAACGAGATTTGCTTCTTACCCAATATTGTTGCGATCAAAGCTTGGCCTTCCTGGCTCAAGCTTAACGAGTAAATATCTCCTTCAGACTCGCGGACGCTTACCAGGACTATCGGAGCAGGGTGAGAGTCGAGTAGTCTCACTTGCGGCGTGAGAAGAGATTCCTCTGTTTCGATGGTCCGTTCAACACGGATGGGATTGCCGCATTCGGAACAGACGTTGCGGAGTAGAAAGTCCACCTCGTCGGCATTGCGGCTATTACGGAGACTCCAAAGTTCATGAATGACGTGCTCGTCGCTGGTTCGCGCTTGCCTCCATTCCGTTACGAGAGAGTTGAACTTCGCTTTTGTATTGCGTGGATTAACGATTAAAGCGCGACGCAATACCTGGCATCCTTCCTCAATGCGCCCAAGGTCGAGGAGGGAGACCGCTCTGTTGTTCAAGGCATCGGAGGAAACATGCTCTTCGTCAGTGTAAGTCCTGCGGTAAGAGCTTCCTGTTTGGGCCTCAATGATCTGTTTGATGTCTTCGGCTACAGTCATTGAATTCGCAGCACGTCGATCCACCGGCAACAGGCAGTGTGCCAGGACGCCCGCAACAGGGTCGGTGGCATAGCGATCTTCGTAAAACTCTCTGAGCACATGTGGAACCGCCTGTCCGTGGCTCCAGTCGAGTCCACCTTTCAGCATTTCAAGCACAGATGCTGCCCAACTCCAAATGTCGGTTTTCCGGGAAAGAGGCTCGCCGCGGGCCTGCTCTGGAGAAGCATATTCAGGCGTCATAAAGCCGGAGCCCGGCACGAGAATCGTTTGACCCCGCATGGCCGTTGTAGTCGCTTGTTCCGCCGAGGCACGGCGAGCACTTGCGAGGCCGAAGTCGCTTACCTTGGCGGTCCCGTCAGGCATCATTAGCACGTTCGCCGGTTTAACGTCTTGATGAACCAAGCCCTTTTCGTGGGCGTAGTGGAGTCCCCATGCAAACTGAATTGCGATGTCCAGAATCCGTTGCAGGGCATCCTCGGGACTGCCTTCGTAAAGTTTGCCGGTCCGAATCCAATCGGCCAGACTCCCACCCTCGACGTACTCGGAAAAGATGCGCGGAATTCCGCCGAGGCGGCGGACGTAATAGCAACTGACCGTGTGCGGGTGCAGTCCGAGGTTCACCCACGTCTCCGCTTCGCGCTCGAAGTTTTCGATGTGTTGCCGGGTTTGAAAGAACTCCGGCCTTGGGGACTTAACGGCGAGGTCCATCGCCCAATCGCGGTGATGAACGCGATAGACCACCCCCATGCCGCCACCCGTGAAGACCTGCTTCACCTCGTATCGGTCGAGGATCACGTCGCCGACCTGCCAGAGCGGCGGCACGTTTTCAGGGTCGTTGTAGTTCATCTTTCATCCTTCCCATCTCCCCCTTCATGGCGGCGGCGAGTTGTTTGGCGGTGGGTAGCTTGCCTTTGAGTTCGACCGGGAGTTTGGGTTGGAGTTGGTATTCCGCCACGCCGATGGGGTTGCCCTTGGTCTTGAGGGCAAATTGCTTCGCGCCCGCCTCAGGGCGCTCCTCCCAGGGGTGAAGGCGGCGTTTTGGCGCGAGCATCAGGCGGTCTCCGGTTCAGCGAAAGGATTGACGATTTCCAGCCCGGCAACGTGTTTGAAGTCATCCACGTTCCGCGTGACCAATGGCAACTGATGCACCAGCGCCGTTGCCGCGATGATGGCATCCGCCAGCCCCATCTTCCGTTCCTATCGAAGGGAAATCGCCCGCTCGACCACCGCGACTTCGAGCGCGAGCACCGTCATCCGCGCGATGGCAGCCTCCAGTCCTTGACGCTCTGCGTCGCTCAAGCGGTGATAACCGAGCGTCTCGATGCAACTGACGCTCGCCACCGCGAGATCGGAGCGGGCGAGGATTGCATCGAGTCGCGGTTCGCCTTCCTCGGCGCTGTAGATGAGAATGTTGCTGTCCAGCAGCATGGTTTCAATCGCGGCCCGGCAAGGAGCGATCCGCCCGCTGTTCGCGCTGCCACGCCATCGGGTCGGGGATGACGTGCCGGAGGCCGCCCGCGGCCCGCAAGACTTTGAATGCCTCCAAGGGTGTGGCGCTCGGGGAACGCGCCCCGGGGTCGGAAGGCTGCGGCAGAGCCTCCAGCTTCGCTTCCACCCGCACCTTGCCGTGGCGCAGTTCCGGCGGCAGTGGCAGGTGCAGACTTCCGTCGGCGTGCGGTTCGAGGATGGCGGTGATTGTCCTCATGCAGAAGAGGCTACCGGTTTTAGCGGGAAAGGGAAGTCCCTGGGAGGGGAGGAACGCCCGCCCGATTGTTTTCCCAGCGAAGGCGAAGGGGGCGCGACGCGCGGTGCAGCCAGCAACTCATCGCTCTTTCATCCTTCCCATCTCGCCCTTCATGGCGTCGGCGAGTTGTTTGGTGGTGGGGAGCTTGCCTTTGAGTTCGGCAGGGAGTTTTTGGGTTGGAGTTGGTATTCCGCCACGCCGATGGGGTTTCCCTTGGTCTTGAGGGCAAATTGCTTCGCGCCCGCCCCAGGGCGCTCATCCCTGCGGGACAGCCTCGCGGTTGGCTGTCTTGCTCCGCGCGGCTCGACTTCGAGGTTATCCTTCTCCGCGCAGAGGATGATGCCGATGGACGGGCGATCATGGCATCTCAGCGCGAGTCCGGCGGCTCTTCACGGACCGCAGCAGTGGTTTCGCCGGGGGCTGGCGAGACGACCCGCCAGCCCTCCGCTTCGAGTTGCGCGGTTTCTGCGCGCATCCGCTCGAACAGGATGTGGACATCGTAGCCGCACTCGCGGGCGTGCTCGTCGCGGGTGTGGCGGATTTCGGCGAGGATTTCGTTCTCGTTCATGGTTCAAGATTCATCAGTTCCACAGGTGTGGCAATGACGGGACAGGCGAAGCCGGCGGTGGAGCACACGCGCTCGATGCGCCGGACGGCGAAGCGGTTGTTGATGTGTTTGCAGTTCCAGGTGAGGAGAAAGTCCATGCGATGCGCGGCGGCCAGGCCGATGTGCGCGGCATCGTCGGCGGCAACTGCGGGGATGATGCGATCCAGCAGGAGGCGCTCGGTGAGCGCCTCGGATGCGGGAGTGGGCGCGAGGACTGACAGACGGTTGATCCTGGCGATGCGCAGGGCGGCGATTTCGGCGTCGCCACGGTGACTTCGCGGATTACGACCGCGGAGACGAACATCTCGAAGTCATTACCGTGAAGTTCCCACCACTGGACGGTGGCTGCCTGGTCAGCGGCGATTCGGACGTCCCGGCTCGGGCGCGCGACGAGGTAGCTGGGGATGGTGGTCTCGATGTAAAGGCGCGGCTTCAATAGCGTCGTCAGCGGGTCTTCCATTTTCGCACTTCAAGGCAGCGCCTTCTTCATCGTGGCAAGCAGTTCCGCGCCGTTTTGCGGACGGTCTTTTGCCTTCCGGGAAAGGGCAAGGTCGATGACCGCGGCGAGCGGCTTCGGAATGGAGGCGTCGCGTTTGCGGATCGGCACCACGTCCTCGTTCAAGATGACGTCGATGGGGTCGCGGTCACGCGTGAACTCGTAGGGGAACTGGGCGGTGAGCAGGTGATAGATCGTCGCGCCCATGCTCCAGATGTCGCTGACGGGCTTGGCGTATTTGAAGTTGATGATCTGTTCGCGCGGCAGGAAGAGCGGGGTGCCGGCGTAGGTGCCGGTGAGGGTGAGGCCGCTGAAGCCGGCTTTGGCGAAGTGTTTGGCGAGCCCGAAGTCGGCGATTTTGGCGAGGATCGGGTGGGTCGCGGAGGAGAGGAGGATGTTCTGCGGCTTCAAATCGCGATGGACGATGCCTTGCTCGTGCGCGAAGGCGAGGCCCTCCAGGATCTGGAGGATGATGGGGCTGGCCAGCGCCAGGGACAGCTTGCCGCCGTGGGCGGCCATGAGGTAGTCGAGGCTGCGGTCGGCGCAATACTCCATGACGAAATAGAAAATGCCTTCGCTGGAGCCGACATCGAGGACGGGCACGATGTGGGGATGGCGGAGCGCGGCGGTGCTGCGGATTTCGCGCAGGAATTTATCGACACTGGTCTGGTCCACGGCGACGCGGGGCAGCATGACTTTGACGGCGACGCGCTGCTGGTCTTTCACGCGCCGGGCGCGATAGACG
>JANXWQ010000175.1 GCA_025351065.1 Chthoniobacter sp.
ACATTCCGTCACCAACCCGCGCCAGCTCCGCGAAACGCTCGCGGACCTGGTGCCCGCCAGCTTCCACGAGGATCTCGAAGCCGGCGTGAAAAACGCGCCGATGGCCCTGCGCATCTCGCCGTATCTGCTCGCGCTCATCGATTGGAGCGCGCCGGACACCGACCCGATCCGCACGCAATTTCTCCCGCTCCGCGCACAGCAGCAGCCCGACCACCCGATGCTGCGCTACGATTCGCTCAATGAGCGCGAGGACTCGCCCGTGCCCGGACTCACCCACCGCTATCGCGACAAGGCGCTCTTTCTCCCGCAGGATTCCTGCCCCGTTTACTGCCGTTTTTGCACCCGCAGCTACGCGGTCGGCGGCGACACCGATGCGGTGGAAAAAATGAAGCTCACCACGAACCTCGCGCGCTGGGAGCAGGCGTTCGCCTACATCGCCGGACAGCCTGACCTGGAGGACATCGTCATCTCCGGCGGCGATAGCTACAACCTCAGCGCCGCGCATCTCCAACTCATCGGCGACCGGCTTTTGCACATGCCGAACATCCGCCGCATCCGCTACGCCACGAAAGGGCTGTGCGTGCTGCCGCAGAAAATCCTGAGCGACCACGCGTGGACGGACGCGCTCACCCGCGTCGTCGAGCTGGGCCGACGGTTGCACAAGGACGTGGTCGTCCACACGCATTTCAATCACCCGAACGAAATCACCGCCATCACGCGCGACGCCGTGAACGTGCTCACCGAACGCGGCATCCACGTCCGCTGCCAGACGGTGCTCCAGCGCACCGTCAATGACGACCCCGCGGTGATGACCCGGCTCGTCCGCCGGCTCGGCTACGTGAACGTGCATCCCTACTACGTGTACACACACGACATGGTGCCCGGCGTCGAAGACCTGCGCACCACGCTGGCCACCGCGCAGCATTTGGAAAAGCACGTCCGCGGCGCGACCGCCGGTTTCAACACGCCCGCCTTTGTCCTCGACACGCCCGGCGGCGGCGGCAAGCGCGACGTGCATTCCGCCGCGCGGTATGATCGTGCCACGGGCATCTCGGTTTTTGAAAGCCCGAGCGTGAAACCGGGGAAACAGTTTCTTTACTTCGACCCCATCGCCTCGCTCGACGAAACGGCGCGCTGGCGCTGGACGCAGCCGGCGGAGCGGCGGGCAATGATTGATGCGGCGCTGGGTGGGTGAGGGGTGAGTTGGGTGAGTCCACGTCCGTCCATAATGTATTCCCTTCCTCCGCGACTAAAGGAACTGCGCCGCGTACTTGCCCGCAGTCACAATAACCGAGTGATGTTGATTGCAGCGCTTTTGCTCGGCTCTCTTTTTGTCGCTCTACGCTGCAACCTCTCACTTTGGATATTACTATATTTGCTCGCCACTGCCGTTGTTGCTGAGGTTCTAGGCGTGATATACGTGATTCGACTGAGCAGGCGTCAAAGCATCGCCTTGGGATTCTCATGTCCCCGCTGTGGCGGCTCTCTTTACGAAGGTCGCTCTAACCGTCTTCAGTCACGCGGGGAATGTCCATGCTGCAAGCAATATGTCATTGATCCACTCAATGAAAACGTCACCTGATCTAATCATTAGGTGATGAGCTTTGGGGCAATCCACTTGAGTCTGTAACTCGCTTTTGCCGTTCACGGCAATGCAAGGCCAAAGGCCCGGCGACAGGCCAGCCCAGGGCAACGCCCTGGGTAGGACGGCAATAAACCTCCCCAGCCCTGGAAGGGCGGCCCATCCGTTGTTCCGCCTTTCCAGGGCTTGATCGTGATGGGATCGCTTTCCCCCGGCGTTGCCCTGGGCTGGCTTGTTGGCGCACCTTAGGCGCTCATGCGCGGTTCGCGCCAAGAAGCATGACCGGCAGATATTTGCGCTTCCCTTTTTTCCGCGGATGCGCCATAAACGCGAGCAATTGAATCGGGCGGTCATCAATCAACGAGGATAAATTCACATGCACCCTCCACCGCAGCACTCCCACGCTGGCTCTCCGGCGGACGCTCGCACCGCGTCCGGGGCCGGGGCAAAGTGCGCGGGTTGCGACGGAGCGCGCGATTTTCCACGCAGCCTACCGCGCTCCCGCGGAGCACCCCTCAAAAAATCCATGCACCAGTCCCCCGCCCTGTTCTGCAGCCGCCATGAAACCCGTCGGCGCACCTGGCTGACCCTCGCTCGCGGGGTCGGCGGCTTGTCTGCCGTCTGGCTGGCTGTCACGGCCGGCCGCGCCGAGGAAGTCGCTGCCACCCGCTCGCTGGCCACGGCCAGCCTTGAGGAATTGATGAACGTGCGGGTCACAACCGTTTCCCGCGAAGAAAGCACGGTGGGGCAGTCGCCGGCGGCGGTCTTTGTCATCACGCAAGAGATGATCCACCGCTCCGGCGCGAGGGAAATTCCCGAGGTGCTGCGCATGGTGCCGGGCCTCGACGTGGCGCGCATCGACGGAAACAAGTGGGCGGTCAGTTCGCGCGGCTTCAACGACCGGTACTTCGGCGCCATGCTCGTACAGATTGATGGCCGCACCCTCTACAATCTGGTGACCTCGGGCGTTTACTGGGACACCGTGGGTTATCCTCTCGATGACATCGAGCGCATCGAAGTGATCCGCGGGCCGGGCGCCACGGTGTGGGGCGCGAACGCGGTCAACGGCATCATCAACATCATCACCAAGCCGTCGAAAGACACGCTGGGCGGGCACCTCAGCGGAGGCGGTGGCAACGTCGAGCGGGGCTTTGCGGACTTCCGGTTTGGCGGGAAAATCGGCGACCATGTGACCTACCGCGTTTATGGCATGTGGGGCGACCACGCCAGGCAGTTCAGCCTTGCGGGAAATACGAACGACCAGTGGCCCGAATACCGCGCCGGTTTGCGGTTGGACTGGCAGCCGAATGAGCACGACAAAATCACGCTGGACGGCGGTTACTTTCACAGCACCGCCGGGCGGCGGGATGAGCGTCCGATGACTGCCCCGCCATTCGTCTTTGACAACGTCGAGGATGAAGTCACAACCGGCTCGGACGTGCTCGTCCGCTGGACGCACGCGATCGACAAGGATTCAAACTGGTCGCTGCAACTCTACTGGGACCGTGTCTATCACGTCTTTACGCAGGACATCACCCGCTGGGTGATCGATACCTACGATGCGGACTTTCAGCACCAGTTTAAGTTGTGGGACCGGAACAAAATCGTCTGGGGCTTGGGCTACCGGCTGGCGGACACGGACTTCAACCAAAGCGGCCGGGACCATGGATTCATCTTCAACTTTCGCCCGCAACACCGCGCGGTGAATGTTTACAGCGCCTTTCTTCAGGATGAAATCGCGGTCATTGAGAACCGGCTTTACCTGACGCTGGGCTCGAAGGTCGAGCACAACGACTTCACCGGCTTCGAGGTTCAGCCCACGGGCCGCCTGCTCTGGACGCCCACGAAACGGCAGTCGGCCTGGCTGGCGGTTTCGCGGGCGGTGCGGACCCCGAACCTAGGCGATCACGACGTCGGGTTCACCCTGCGGCCGTTCACAACGGGCGTGCCGGCCTTTGCGCACCTGACCGGCAACCCGAATTTCAGCGCCGAAGATGTGGTCGCTTATGAGCTGGGCTATCGGGCGCAGGCGACGGACAAGCTCTCCGTGGATGTCGCGACCTTCTACAATGTTTACGACAATCTTACCGTTACCGTCGCCGGCCCAGCCTCGATGCCGCCGCCGATCTTGGTTCCGCTGCCGCGCGAAAACCGCATGAGCGGCGAAACCTACGGCGTCGAGTTGGCGGCCACTTGGAAACCGGTCAACTGGTGGCGGCTTTACGGCTCCTACAGTCTGTTAAAAATGAACCTGCACGCAGACGAAGAACTCACTCCCGGCACCCAGCGCGGCGGGGAGGCGGCCGAGGGGCGAAGCCCTCAGCAGCAGGTCTATCTTCAATCCTCCCTGGATCTGCCCCACGACGTGCAGTTCGACCTGATGGGTCGCTATGTGGACCGCCTGCGCGGGTTCAATGCGAGCGGAGCGCCCGGCGTCGCGAATGGCATCAATGCCTATTTTTCCCTCGACGCCCGGCTGGCTTGGAAGCCCACGAAGAACGTGGAACTGGCCATCGTCGGCCAGAACCTGCTCGACGAGCATCATCCGGAGTTTGGAACCAACGCCCTGGTGCGGGCTCCGCTGGCCGAACTCCGGCGGGGCATTTATGGAAAGGTAACAGTCACTTGGTAGCCCGCATGCTCAAAACCAGCACCCGCCGGCAAATCTCAAACGATTACTCTCAACCCGCGCCTTTTTTTCCAACAGCCCAATCCCAGTGACCACATAACCAACCACCGCTCCCACCGAGCACCATCCCGAACAACAGCATGCGATACTCAGCACATCCCAGCACCCGACGGCGCTTTGCGTCCGGCCCGACGTTATTCATTCTTACGGGCAGCATCGCGGCATCATGCGCACTCCAAGCAGCGTCACCAACCCCACCGGACGTGGCGCAAGGCCCGTCCACCCTCGCCCCACAGCAGCTAAAGAAGCTCAGCATCGAAGATCTCATGCAGTTGCAGGTGGCGACGGTGACTACGGCTTCCAAGAAGGAGGAAAAGGCCACCTCGGCCCCGGGGACAGTCATAGTCATCGACCAAAATGACATCCGCCTGCGGGGTTACTCCACGCTGAAGGATGTGCTGCGCGATCTGCCGGGGATGGACGCGGCGGACAATTTTTTCAGCGAGATCGGCACCCAGGTCGCGGTGCGCGGCATTACCGGGAATAACAAGATCGTGGTGCTGGTCAATGGCATGCGCGTCAACCCGCCGGGCGGCGAATATTTTCCCATCCGCAATGATTTCAGCGTGCGCAACGCGGAGCAGATCGAGGTTATCTATGGCTCAGGTTCCACGCTTTACGGGCAGGATGCCATCAATGCCGTAATCAACATTATCACGCGGCAGCCCTCCGCTTCCGGGAAAGCGGACGTCGAGGTCAGCGGCGACGGCGGTTTCAACTCGGAGCGCAATGTCTATGGGTCGTTTGGCAAGGTCTTCGACCAGGCGCGGAACATCCTTTTCAACGGCTACGTGCAGTACCATGACTCCGACCTGACGCGGCTGGACCGTGAATACCCGCGCTACTGGCGCGGCTTCCGCGACGCCGCGGTGACCCGCGGGCGCGACCCGGTGCCGGATCGCCATGACCTCGGGCTGAATGCCTTTGCCCGGCTGGAGGTCGGCGGCTTCTCCCTGCAATCCTGGTACCGAACTTCGCACCGGAGCAGCGGCGAAGGTTACGGCCATGCCGTGCTGGCCTACGTGCCAGAGGCGCGCTGGGAGGATTCCTCGTGGGTTACGGAAGCCCGGTATGTCTGGAAGATCACGGACAAGGTGAAGTCCGACACCTCGGTGACTTACAACTGGTATGAGGTCGATCCAAGCAGCCGCTATGTCTTTCCGCAGAATGACCGGCAGTTCTTTCTCAACGACTACAAGTATGCCAACGGCCACAGCCTTGCGGTGGAGGAAACGGTGCGGGTGGACTTCAACTCGGCCCTCTCGGTGCTCATGGGCGGCACTTATACTAACTATGACATTCTCCCCAAGAGCACCGTCCCCGGCAAGGCGCGGCCGGGCGGGCACAACGACATTGTGCAGCAGGCGGGCAATTTCATGTATTACACCACACCGGGCGACCCGGCTTCGCTGCACCTGGTGCCGCGGGCGGTGGATTCCCAGTTCTCACGCTACGGAGCCTACCTGGAGTTTTCGTGGAAAATCACGCCGAAACTGAAAGCCATTGCCGGGGCGCGGGTGGACAAGGACACGCGCATCACCGACCCGTCTTACACCCCGCGCGGCTCGCTCATCTACAACCTGACCGACGCGCTGACGGCGAAGTACACCTATTCGTGGGCCTACATTTCCCCAGCCCCTTACTTCGACGCCACCTATGACCGCGGCGATGTCCTCGCGGTGTCCAACCCCGGCCTCCAGCCGGAAACCTCGAAGACCCATGAGATCGACCTGACCTATAACAAGGACGCGCTGAACTTCGGGCTCAGCCTGTACTACGGGGTGCAGAGCAGCCTGATCCTGGTCTCGGACGGCGCGCTGGGGCCTAACATCCTGCTCGACCCGGTGTTTACCGATGTGCAGGGCACCCAGCCGCGCAAGCTGGTGAACTCGGTCAACAGCGGCAAGAGCCGCAATGCCGGCGTGGATGTCTATGGCAAGGCCAAGCTGACGCGGAGCCTTAGCACTTGGTTCTCTTATTCCTACACGAGCTATGAGGAAATGACCGCCGGTGTGACCAGCGGCCTGAAAGGCATCTCGCAGCATAACTTCCGGCTGGGCGCGACCTGGGCCATCACGCCCCAGCTCTTTGTTACTCCCAGTCTGGTGGCGCGCTCGACGCCGCGCAATGTCGATCCCAGCTTTCTGCAAAGTGAGCTGAGCAATCCGTGGGAAGCAAATCTGCATATCCTATACACGCCGACGGACTACCTCCAGTTCTACGCCGATCTTCGCAATATAACCAACAACCACAACGCCCTGACCCAGTTCACCCCGGTCGCCAATCCGCAGGAGACTTTCAGCGGCGTGTTTGGCGTGCGTCTCTCCTTTTGAAATGCCAGCCACCCACCACACCTATGAGGTTATTGATTAAGCCCAAACCATTTCACCGCCGCCTATGCCTGGCGGTTGGCACCGCCATTCGCGTCCTCCTGCTGGGCGTGGTCTGGCGGGCCGGCCTGACGGGACCAAGCATGCACGCCCAGGGAGTGGCCGCTTCCGAATATGATCTTAAAGCGGCCTGTGTGCTTAACTTCATCCAGTGGGTCAAGTGGCCCTCCGGCCAGGGCGCAACGGTGACGATTGGCATCCTCGGAGACGATCCGTTTGGGGGCGCTTTTGAAAAGATTGTTCAGGGCGGAATGTTCAATGGCCGAAAGGTGGCGATCAAGCGGTCGCGAAGGCCGGACGACCTTAAGGGCTGCCAGATCGTCTTTGTCCCGGGTTCCGAGCGGGGCAATATCGGTGGCATTCTCGCCGGGCTGGCCGGGGCGAATATCCTGACAGTGGGCGAGAACGACGGGTTTGTGAAGCAGGGTGGCGTCGTTGGCTTCATCTCTGGAGGGGAGAGGATGCGCTTCGAGATCAACAACGGGGCCGCGCAGCGCAATGGGCTGGAGATCAGTTCGCGCCTGCTAAATCTGGCGACCAAGGTGGGCAGTTGGTAAGTCGCGCGCGACCATGACTCGTTTTAGAGAGCTTTCGACCCGGCGGAAAATTGCTGTCGTCTTGCTCGGTGCCGCCGTCCTAAGCGTAGCCCTGCTGGCTGCCGGGATGGCTTTCCTGAACTTCGGACACGGCTCTGACCAGAACGCTGTTCAAGCCCAGAACCCTGGCCAGGGCTTTGCACCCTGGCCCTCCACCGAATACGAGATCAAAGCGGCGATGCTGCTTAACTTCGCCGGGTTTGTGAAGCAGGGCGGAGCCATTGGCTTTATCACCGCGGGGGGCAGGGTTCGCTTTGAGATAAACACCGGAGCCGCGCGGGATGCCGGCCTGGAGATTAACCCGCGCCTGTTGCAACTTAGTCCGCCAGCCCGTTAGCCTTTCTCCCCATACCCATGATCCACTTTCGAGACATTTCCATCCGGCGGAAGATGACCGCCGCGATGCTGGGCACCGCCTTCATCGTGCTGTTGGTCAGCCGCACCACCTTCCTGTTCTTTGAACGCGCGACGTTTCGCGAGGGAATGGCGCGCAATCTCGAGGTGCTGGCCGACGCGCTGGCGCGCAACAGCACGGCGGCGCTCACGTACAAAGACAAGGACGCCGCCGAGGACAATCTCCTGGCGCTGAGCGTCGATAAGTCGGTCCGGACCGCCTGCCTCTACAATGCGGATGGCACCGCCCTGGCGACCTATGCCCGCGACGGCACCCAGGCCGAGGCACCGCCTTTGGAGGCGGAGGGCACCAAGTATTCCGAAGACCGCCTCGTGGTGGTGCGCCCCGTCACGCTGAACGACAGGCGCCTCGGCACCATTTACCTGCGCGCCGATCTCAATGAACTGACCGCCCGGCTCCGGGAAACATGGCGAATTTCCATCATGGTGTTTGCGGGTGCCCTGCTGCTGGCGTTCGCGCTTTCCGCCGCGCTTCAGCGGGTCATTACGCGGCCGATTTTCGCCCTCACGGAAACGGCGAAAAAAATCACCGAGACGCGCGATTACAAAGCCCGCGCGACTAAGCTCGGCACGGACGAACTGGGCACGCTGACCGACGCCTTCAACCAGATGCTCGGCGACATCGAGGAGCGCACCGGCGCGCTGGAGCTGGCCAATGAATCCCTGCGCCAGCAGGCCGGCGAAATGAGCGCCGCCGCCACGGTGCTCGCCACTTCCGCCAGCCAGATCGTGGCCGCCACGCGGGAGCTCTCGGCCAGCGCCAATGACGCCGCCGCCGCCGTGAGCCAGACCACCGCCACAGTCGAGGAGGTGCGGCAGACTTCGCAGCTCTCCAGCGAGCGCGCCAAGTCCGTGTCCGACCAGGCGCAGAACGCCGCCGAAGTCGCCGAGACGGGCAAGCAGTCGGTCAACCAAACCATCGAAGGCATGAACGGCATCCGCGACCAGATGGGCGCGATCGCCGAGAGCATCCTCAGCCTCAGCGCGCAGAGCCAGACCATCGGCGAAATCATCGCCAGCGTGGACGACCTCGCCGCGCAGTCGAAGCTGCTCTCGGTCAACGCCGCCATCGAGGCGGCCAAGGCCGGCGAGGAAGGGCGCGGCTTTTCCGTGGTGGCGCAGGAGGTGAAAACGCTGGCCGAACAGTCCAGGCAGGCCACCACCCAGGTGCGCGCGATTTTGAGCGACATCCAAAAGGCGACCAGCAGCGCGGTGCTCGCCGCCGAGCAGGGTGGCCGGGCGGTCGAGACCGGCGTGCGGCAGTCCACGTCCACGGGCCAGTCCATCGCCGCGCTGGCCGAGAGCGTGGCGGGCGCGGCGCAGGCGGCGGCGCAGATCGCGGCCACGAGCCGCCAGCAGCTTGCCGGCATGGAGCAGGTGGCGGTGGCGATGGAGAGCATCAAGTCCGCGAGCGCGCAGACGGTGGCGAGCACGCGGCAGGTCGAGAACGCGGCCCGCCAGCTCCAGGAGCTCGGGCAGAAGCTCCAACAGCTCGTCGAGAAATTGAAAGTGTGACCGCCGGGCCGCCCATGTCCGGCGTTTTTCCATGACTAACCCCACCCCACCGGAAGCCGCCGAACGCCTCACCGCCCTGCTGCGGCAGTGGGCGCGCATCGCGCCCGTCATCACGATTGCCCTTCCCTGCACGGTGCTGGCGGGGTGGACTTTCGGCATCGAATCGCTGATGCGCATCGTGCCGGGTTTGGTCGCGATGAACCCGGTCACAGCGCTCACTTTCATCGTCCTCGGCGCGGGACTCGCGACCCTCCGGCAGCGCGCCGCCGCGAGGACGTGCGCAGTCCTGGCGGGGCTCACCGGCGCGCTCGTGCTGCTGCGCTACGCCAGCGGCTGGGATCTCGGCATCGACACCGCCCTCTTCCCCGAGACCGCCGCGAAGAACCTGATGGCGCCGACCACCGCCGGCAATTTCGTCCTCGTCAGTATCGCCCTGTGGCTGGCCGCGGCGGACGGTGCAGCCGCGCTGCGCGCGCAGCCCTTCGCGATCGGCGCGGGCGTCGTTTCGCTGGTTGCGCTGACGGGCTACGCCTACGGCATCGAAAGGCTCTACCGTCCGTCCAAATTCATTGCGATGGCGGTGCATACGGCGGGAGTTTTTCTCATCTTTTCTTCAGGCCTGCTCAGCCTGCGGCCCGACGCCGGCCTCATGCTGCGCCTCACGAGCCGGCGCGCGGGCGGCGCAATGCTCCGGCGGTTTTTCCCGGTCGTCATCGCGGTGCCATTTCTTTTCGGCTGGCTCATCGTCAGCGTGCATCGCACCGGGGAGATCGACACGCCCTTCGCGGTCACGGTCTTCGCGATTGCCATCGTCGTTTTTCTCGCCGCGATGCTGTGGCGCGGCGCCCGGCTGCTCGACCGGGAGGACCAGCAGCGCACCGACGTCGAGGGGCAGTTGCGCGAGGCCCACGTCGATTTGGAAAAGACCGTGCGGCAGCGGACGGCGGAGCTGCAGCAGACCGTCGGGGGCATCCGCGAAGAGCTGGAAATCCTCGCCGCCGCCGGGCGGGAAATCCTGGCCTTGAGCAGCGGACTCGCCACCTCGGCCAGCGCGACTGCGATGTCGGTCTCGGCCACCACCGCCACGGTCGAGGAGGTGCGGCAGGGCGCGCAGCTCGCCGCCGAAAACGCGCGGCGCGTGGCGGCCAGCGCCCGGCAGGCGGTCGGGATTTCCACCGCCGGCGCCGCCGCCGCGCGGGCCACCGCAGAGGACGCGGCGGGCATGCGCGCCAAGATGCTGTCCATCGGCGAGCGCATGGCGCAGCTCAACGAATGCAACCACGCCATCGGCGAAATCGTGGCCGTCGTCGATGAACTCGCGGAGCAGTCGAACCTGCTCGCGGTCAATGCCGCGATCGAGGCCGCGGCGGCGCGGGAGCAGGGCCAGGGCTTCGCCGTGGTGGCGCAGGAAATGAGGTACCTGTCCGACCAGTCGCGCCAGGCCACGAGGCAGGTGCGCGGGATTTTGACCGACATCCAGCGCGCGGGCGACGCCGCGGCGGCGACGACCGGGCAGGCCACGCAAACCGTCGAGGCCGCGGCCACGCAGGCCGCGCGCGCCGGCGAGGCGATCCTCGGTCTCGAAAACCGCGTGGGCGAAGCGGCCCGGATGGCCGCCGAAATCGCCGCTACCAGCGCGCAGCAGCTCACGGGCATGAACCATGTGGGCGTGGCCATGGATCAGATCAAGGCCGCCAGCGCCGAGCACGCCAGCGCCGCCCACCGGCTGGAAACCGCGGCGCGCGATTTGAACGCGCTGGGCCTGCGGCTGAAGGAACTCGCCGAGCGGCACCAAGCCTGACCCGCCATGACCGACGACGAATTTCTGGCCAAGCTGCGCGAGGCCTTTGCCATCGAGGCGGAGGAGCATTTGCAGGCCATGACGGCGGGGCTGCTCGATCTGGAAAAAGCGCCGGATGCGCCGGGCCGGCCGCAAATCATCGAGAGCGTTTTCCGCGACGCGCACAGCCTCAAGGGCGCGGCGCGCGCGGTCAGCCGCAGCGACATCGAGAGCGTGTGCCAGGCGCTCGAAGGCATTTTCGCGCAGTGGAAAAAAACCGCGCCGCCCGTGGCCGCGGAAACCTTTGACCTGCTGAACCGCGCCATCGACCTGCTCGCACGGCTGCTGCGCCAGCCAGACACCGCGACCGGCGCGGCGGAGCGCGCGGAAATCGCTGAGCTGGTGCGCCAGCTCGGCGGCCCGCCCGCGCCCGCGCCCGCCGCACCCGCACAGAAACCCGCAGCCGCGGTCCCCCCGCCCGCCGCGTCTGCACCGGAGCCGCCCGCGCCCGCGGAACCCGAAGCCCCGCAGCTTGGCGGCGCGGTGCGCGTGCGCATGGCGAAGCTCGACACCCTGCTGCGCCGCGCCGAGGAAATGCTCGCCGTGAAACTCGGCACCAGCCGCCACGCGGCGGAGCTGCACGCGCTCGCCGGCGTGCTCGGCGCGTGGCGCAAGGAGTGGGGGAAAGTGCGCGAGTTCACCCACCCGGGCAGCGCCGGCCAGAGCCCGGCCGCGCTCGCCAAGCTCACCGCTTTTCTTGAATGGAACCAAGGCTACATGCTCACCGTCGAGAAGCGCCTCACCGCGCTCGCCGCCACCGCCGCGCGCGACGAGCGCGCTGCCGGCACGCTCATCGACGACCTCCTCGCCGACGCCAAGCGCCTGGTGATGCTGCCCTTTGCCACGCTGCTCGATGTCTTTCCAAAGCTCGTGCGCGACCTCGCCCGCGCGCAGGACAAAGACATCGCGCTGCGGCTCGACGGGCGCGAGGTCGAGATCGACAAACGCATCCTGCACGAGATGAAAGACCCGCTTCTGCACCTCGTCCGCAACGCCATCGACCACGGCCTCGAAGCGCCCGCCGCCCGCCGCGCCGCGCACAAGCCCCCCACCGGCCAGCTCCGGCTCGCGGTCACGCCGCTCGACGGGGGCAAGGTCGAGATCCTCGTGGCCGACGACGGCGCGGGCATCGATGTCGAAAAGGTGAAAGCCTCCGCCGTGCGCACCAGCGCGGTTTCCGCGGACGAGGCGCGCGCGCTCGACGGTGCGGCGGCGCTGGCGCTAATTTTCACGTCGGGTGTTTCCACCAGCGCCATCATCACGGAAATCTCCGGACGCGGCCTCGGCATGGCCATCGTGCGCGAAAGAGTGGAGCGGCTCGGCGGCACCGTCGCCATCGAAACCGGGTGCGGCGCGGGCACGGCGTTTCGCATCGTGCTGCCGGTCACGCTCGCGACTTTCAAAGGCGTGCTGGTCAGCGCGGGCGGCCAGACCTTTGTCGTGCCGACGGTCAAGATCGAACGCATCCGGCGCGTGGCCCGCACCGAAATCCGCCGCGCCGAGGACCGCGAGTCGATCCTCCACGAGGGCGCGGAAATGCCGCTCGTGTGGCTCGACGAAGTGCTCGGGCTGCCGCTCCGCGCCACCGCCGGCGCGCAGGTCGAGCTGATGCTGCTCGGCCCCGCGGAGCGGCGCGTCGCCTTCGCGGTGGACGCCGTTTTGAGCGAGCAGGAGGTGCTCGTAAAAAACCTCGGCAAGCCACTGCTGCGCGTGCGCCACTTCGCGGGCGCGACCATCCTCGGCTCCGGCACGCCCGCGCTCATCCTCAATGCCGCCGAGCTGCTCCAGTCCGCCCTGCGCCCCACGGACGCACCGCGCCGCACCCGTCCGCAGGAGGCACCGCAGCGGACCCGCTCCATCCTCGTCGCGGACGACTCCATCACCGCGCGCATGCTTTTGAAAAACATCCTCGAATCCGCCGGCTACCGCGTGACCGTGGCGACCGACGGCGCGGACGCGCTGACCGCGCTCCAGGCGCGCGCTTTCGACGCGCTGGTCTCGGATGTGGAGATGCCGCGGCTCGACGGCTTTGAACTCACCACGAAAGTGCGCGCGGACGAAAAACTCGCCGCGCTGCCCGTGGTGCTCGTGACCTCGCTGGGCTCGCGCGAACATCAGGAGCGCGGCGTTGCCGTGGGCGCGAACGCCTATATCGTGAAGAGCAGTTTTGACCAAAGCAACCTGCTCGAAGTCCTCAGCCTGCTCGTATGAACCCGCCGCCGCGCCCCATCACCGTGCTCGTCGTGGATGACTCCGGCGTCAGCCGCGAACTGCTCGCGCGGGTGCTCACGTCCGAGCCCGGCATCACGGTCGTCGGCTACGCGTGCAATGGCGAGGAGGCGCTCGCGCTGGCCGCGGAGAAAAACCCCGACGTGGTGACGATGGACGTCCACATGCCGGGCCTCGACGGCTTTGAAACGACGCGGCGCATCATGGAGTCGCAGCCGCGGCCCATCGTCATCGTCAGCGCCAACTTCACGCGCGACGATGTGCCGAAAATGTTGCGCGCGCTCGAGGCGGGCGCGGTCGCCGCGGTGGAAAAACCGCCCGGCCCCGGCAGTCCGGCGCATGCCCGGCTCGCCCGCGAGTTCATCGACACGGTCAGGGCCATGGCCGACGTGCGCGTCATCCGCCGCTGGCCGCGCGGGCGCAGCGGCGCGCAGCGGCACGAATGCCCGCCCGCCCCGCCCGCGCACGGCCCGCTGCGCCTGGTGGTGGTGGGCGCCTCGACCGGCGGCCCGCCCGCGCTCCAGCGCATGCTCGCCGGCCTGCCGAAGCCATGCCCCGTGCCCATCGTCATCGTGCAGCACATCAGCGCCGGCTTCATCGAGGGGCTCGCGGACTGGCTCACCGCCAGCACCGGCCTGCCCACGCGCCTCGCGCAGCATGGCGAACTCGCCCCGGCGGGCACCGCGCTGCTCGCGCCGGACGGCCTCCAGACGGCGGTCAGCCGCGAGGGCCGGATCATCTGCCAGCCAGCGCCCGCGGAGCACGGACTGCGGCCCGCGGTCTCTTTTCTTTTCCGCGCGACCGCGCAAAATTTCGGCGCGCGGGCCGCCGGCGTCCTCCTCACCGGCATGGGCCGCGACGGCGCCGAGGAGCTGAAGCTCATGCGCGACGCCGGCGCCGTCACCCTCGCGCAGGACCAGGGAAGCTCCATCATCCACGGCATGCCCGGCGAAGCCATCCGCCTCGGCGCGGCCACCCACATCGGCAGTCCCGAGCGCCTCGCCGCCGTGCTCCACACCATGCTCACGCCCCTGCTCCCGCACCCCAGCCCATGACCGCCGACTCCATCCTCATCGTCGAAGACAGCGTCACGCAAACGCTCCGCCTGCAAAACACGCTCGAAAAAAACGGCTTCGCCGTGACCGCCGCGCGCGACGGCCGCGCCGCGCTCGACGCCCTCGCGCAGCACCGCCCCACCCTCGTCATCTCGGACATCCAGATGCCCGTCATGGACGGCTACGAACTCTGCCGCCGCCTCAAGGCCGACCCCGCGCTGCACGGGCTCCCGATCATTTTGCTCACCTCGCTCTCCGCGCCGCAGGACATCATCCGCGGGCTCGAGTGCGGCGCGGACAATTTCGTGACGAAGCCCTACGACGACGACTTTCTCCTCGCCCGCATCCGCTCCGTGCTCGCCAACCGCGACCTCGGCCCCGCGTCCGCCGAAGCCCCCATCCCGATCCACTTCGCCGGCGAACACTACGAGATCGCCGCCGGCCGCCGCCAGATTCTCCACCTGCTCCTTTCCACCTACGAGACCGCGGTGCGCACCAACGCCGACCTCATCAAGGCGCACGAGGAGCTGAAAGCCGCGCAGGCGCTCATCATCGAGGCGGAAAAACTGCGCGCCACTGCCCGCCTCGCCGCCGGCGTGGCGCACGAGGTGCGCAACCCGCTGTCCATTTTGGAAATGGGTATCGACTACCTTTCGAGCCAGCCCATCGATGAGGCGGGGCAGGCCATTTTTCAGGAAATGAAGGAGGCGGTGACGCGCGCGGCGAAAGTCATCAGCGGGCTCATGGAGGAAAGTTCGCCCGACAAACTCGGCCTGCGCGCGGCCAGCTTCAATGCGCTGCTCGAGGCCGCGCTCGACGCCCTGCGCGACGACTTCGCGCGCCAGCGCATCGAGGTCGTGCGCCGTCTCGCGCCCGGCCTGCCCGAGCCGCGCGTGGACGCCGCGCGCATCAGCCAGCTTTTCAGCAACCTCCTCGCCAACGCCCTCCACGCCATGCCCGACGGCGGCACCCTCACCGTCGCCAGCGGCCTCACCACCGTCGAGGCGAGCGAGACCGCGTTCGATCCCGGCAGCCGCGCGGGCGGGCAGTTTCACGAAGGCGAGCGCGTCATTTTTATCGAGGTCGCCGACACCGGCACGGGCATCGCGCCCGAGCATTTGGACAAATTGTTCGAGCCCTTTTTCAGCACCAAACCCACCGGCCACGGCATGGGCCTCGGCCTCACCGTCGCGCGCAAAATCGCCGACATGCACCGCGGCCGCATCCGCGTCGCCAACCGCCCCGACGGCGGCGCGTGCGTGAGCCTCATTTTCAAAACCGTATGAACCCGACCGACCCAGTCCCCGCGGGCCACGGCGACATCCTCATCGTCGAGGACAGCCTCACCCAGACGCTCAAACTCCGGCACGTCCTCGAACAGCACGGCTACCGCGTCCTCCCCCCGGCGCGCGACGGCCGCGAAGCGCTCACCGCCCTCGCCCTGCGCCGGCCCACGCTCGTCATCACCGACATCAACATGCCCGGCATGGACGGCTACGAGCTGTGCCGCCGCATCAAGGACGACCCCGCGCTCACCGACCTGCCCGTCATCCTCCTCACCTCGCTCGGCGACCCCAAGGACATCCTGCGCGGCCTCGAATGTGGCGCGGACAATTTCATCGTGAAGCCGTACGACGACGAGTTTCTGCTCACCCGCATCCAATACGTGCTGGCCAATCTCGAGCTGCGCCGCCAGTCCGGCGGGCGGCAGGTCTCGGAGATTTTTTTCGCCGGTCGAAAGTACCAGCTCACCTCCGACCGCATCCACTCCCTCGACCTGCTGCTCTCGACCTACGAGATGGCCGTGCAGAAAAATATCGAACTCACCCGCGCCAAGGAGCAGCTCGAGGAGCAGGCCGCGCAGCTCCGCGAAAAGAACGCGCAGATGGAAGCCGACCTCGAAATGGCCCGCGAACTCCAGACCGCTTTTCTCCCGCGCCATTACCCCGTCTTTCCCCCCACCGCCTCCCCGGAGCGCAGCGCCCTGCACTTCTGCCACCGCTACTCCACGAGCACCGAACTCGGCGGCGATTTTTTCGACATCCTCGCGCTCTCCGACACCGTCGCCGCCGTGCTCATCTGCGACGTCATGGGTCACGGCGTGCGCGCCGCGCTCGTCACCGCCATCGTGCGCGGGCTCGTGGAGGAGCAGCGCGACGAAGCCACGAACCCCGGCCACTTTATGACCGCGCTCAACGCCAACCTCTGCGCCATCCTGCGCCAGACCACCACGCCGCTTTTTTCCACCGCCCTCTACCTCGTCGTGGATGCCGCACGCGGCACCCTGCGCTGGGCCAATGCCGGGCACCCCGCACCTTTCCACATCCGCCGCAGCGCGGGGGTCGTCGAGCGCCTCCAACTGCCCGGCGAAAAACCCGGCCCCGCCCTTGGCCTGCTCGACACCGCCACCTACACCACGCGCGAGAGCACCGCCGCGCCCGGCGACCTGCTCATGCTTTTCACCGACGGCCTCTACGAAATCGACGGACTGGACGGCGCGCTTTTCGAAATGAGCCAGCTCACTGAAGCCATCACCGGCCACCGCGCCCTGCCCACGCCGCAGCTCTTCGACACGCTCGTCGCCGAACTGCACGCCTTTGCCGCCACCGGAAAATTCGGCGACGACATGTGCCTCGTCGGCGTGGACCTCACCCGCCTGCTCGCGTGAGCCTCTGCCAGGCGTGCGGCCTCTGCTGCAATGGCGTCATGTTTCATACCGTGCGGCTCCAGCCCGCGGATTCCGCCAAGGCGCTCGCCGCCCTCGGGCTGAAACTGAAACGCAAAAAAGGCCGCGACTACATCCTCCAGCCGTGTCCCGCTTTTCGCGAAAACCAGTGCTCCATCTACGCCGCGCGCCCCGAGCGCTGCCGGCTGTTCGAGTGCCGCCAGCTCCAGCGCGTGACGGCGGGCGAAATCACCGAGGCCACGGCGCTCGAAAAAATCCGCGACGTGCAGCAGCGCGTGGCCCACCTCGACGTGCTGCTCGCCCAGGCCGGCACCACCAACGCCAAAAGACCGCTCGCGAAACGCTGCGAAAAAATCCTCGCCGAGCCGCCCGCCGACCACACAGCCCGCACGCTCCGCGATGACATCGACCACGCCATGCGCGAACTCGATGCCATGCTCGACCGCGACTTTCGCCTCGTCCCGAAGCTCGCGGAAGAAACAGCCTGAGCGGTTCTCGGCTTTTGCCAAAGACCCAAACCGACTGCACGCTTGCACTCCATGATGCTGTCCCGCCTCCGCCTTCTCCTGCCGCTCGCGCTGGCCGCGCGCGCCGCCGCCACGGACTCGTCCGCGCTTTTCGAGAAAGACGTGCGCCCGATTTTGGAAGCGCACTGCTACGACTGCCACGGCGACGGTGAGAAAAAGGGCAAGGTGGCTTTCGATGCGTTCGGTTCCACCGCGGAGTTGGCCAAGCAGACCGAGCTGTGGATGGCAGTCCTCAAAAATATCCGCGCCGGGCTGATGCCGCCGTCGAAAGAGCCGCGCCTGCCCGCACCCGCGCTGCACGCGCTGGAGGGCTGGATCAAAACGGGCGCGCTCGCCTTCGACCCCACTAACCCCGATCCCGGCCATGTCACCCTGCGCCGGCTGAACCGCGTGGAATATCGCAACACCGTGCGCGACCTCATGGGCATTGATTTCCGCGCCGATGCCGAGTTCCCCGCTGACGACGCGGGCTACGGTTTCGACAACATCGGCGACGTGCTCTCGACCTCGCCGTTGCTGCTGGAAAAATACATGCAGGCCGCGGACACCATCGTCGCGCAGGCGGTGCCGCTGATCAGCCGCGTGGTCGCCGAGCGGCACATCGCGGCGGAAAATTTCGCGGGAACCAGCGTGAAGCCCAACCGCGAAAACCTCCTCCCGCTTTCGCTCTACGAGGCCGCCGACCTCACGCACACCTTTCGCGTGGAAAAGGCAGGCACCTATCGCGTCGCCGTGCTCGCGACGGTACGCGGCTCATTTGCCTTCGATCCGGGCCGCGCAACCGCCACAGTTTTCGTGGACGGCGCGGCGCGCTGGAAGCGCGAGCTGGCGTGGCGCGACAAGGAGGAGCTGCCCATCGCCATCGAGCTGAAATCCGAACCGGGCGAGCACACCGTGCGCTTCACCGTCGAGCCGCTCCTGAGCCTCGACAAACGTCCGCCGCCACCGCAGGGCGAAACCACGCTTTATGCCAACGTCGATTTCGGCGGCCTCAAAGTCACCGGCCCGCTGGAGCCCGAGCACTGGACAGCCACGCCCGGCTACGACCGCTTTTTCCCACGCGCCGGACTGCCCGCCGACCGCGCCGAGTGGCCCGCCCATGCAGCCGAGGTGCTGCGCCGTTTTACTGCCCGCGCCTTTCGCCGTCCGGCGGACAGCTCGGCGGTGGAAAAGCTCACCGCCATCGCCGCCCAAGCCTGGGAGGTGAAGGGCACGACCTTCGAGCAAGGCGTGACCCGCGCGATGGTCGCGGTGCTCGCCTCGCCGCGCTTCCTTTTCCGCGTCGAGGAGCCGCAGCCGGGCGCGGCGCCCGGCGTGCATCCGTTCATCGACGAATACGCCCTCGCCTCGCGCCTCTCGTATTTTCTGTGGAGCACCATGCCCGACGAGGAGCTGCTCGCCCTCGCCGCCCGCGGGGAACTGCGCGCCAACCTCGCCGCGCAAGTCCGCCGCCTGCTCGCCGACCCGCGAGCCGAGCAGCTCGTGACCAACTTCGCCGGCCAGTGGCTGCAAACGCGCGACGTGGAGAGCGTGAGCATCGACGCGCGAGTGGTGCAGGCGCGCGACGCCGGCACCGAGGCCGAGGATCGCGCGCGCTTCCAGCGCTTTCGCAAAATCAACGAGGACATCGACGCTGCGGGCAAAGCCGGCGACGAAGCGCGCGTGGCCGAGTTGAAAACGGAGCTGACGGAAATGCGCGCGAAATTTTTCCGCGGCAAACGCATCGAGTTCAGCGCTGAACTGCGCACGGCCATGCGCCTCGAGGCCGAAATGCTTTTCCGCCACCTCCTCCGCGAAGACCGCAGCGCGCTGGAACTCATCGAGGCCGACTACACCTTTCTCAACGAACCGCTCGCCCAGCACTACGGCATCCCCGGTGTGCAAGGCGGCGAGATGCGCCTCGTGAAGCTGCCCGCCGACAGCCCGCGCGGCGGCGTGCTCACCATGGGCTCCACGCTCGCCGTGACCTCGAACCCCACACGCACCTCGCCGGTCAAGCGCGGCCTCTTCATCCTCGACAACATCCTCGGCACGCCCACGCCTCCCCCGCCGCCCGACGTGGCCGCGCTGGACGAATCCGGCAA
>JANXWQ010000268.1 GCA_025351065.1 Chthoniobacter sp.
GAACACGCTGCTGTGCTTTGTCAGCGGGGCGCGGGAGGTCACGCCGGCGAAGGAAGTGGTGTGGGAATACAAGGCCCCGGAGAAGGTCGAGGTGCATGCCTGCCAGCCGCTCGCCGACGGGCGCGTGCTCATCGTCGAGGGCGGGACGAGCCGGATCATCGAGGTCGGGCGCGACGGAAAAATCGCGAAGGAAATCCCGCTCACCACCGCGCCGTCGGTGGCGCTGCACAACCAGTACCGCGGCACGCGGAAGACGAAGGACGGGCACTATTTCGTGTGCTTCAAGGGCGAGGGAAAAATCACGGAACTCGACGGCGACGGCAAGGTGCTGCGCGCGATCAAGGTGCCCGGCGACCCGCATGAAGTCGTGCCGCTGGCCGACGGCCACCTGCTCATCACTTGCGGCGACGGACACAAAGTCATCGAGCTCGACGCGCAGGAAAAAACCGTCTGGGAGCTGAATGAAAACGACGTGCCCGGCAACCCGCTCCGCCTCATGGCCGGCGCGCAGCGTCTGCCGAACGGCAACACCATCCTCTGCAACTACGGCGGCCACGGCCACCTCGGCGAGCAGCCGCTCTTTTTTGAAATCACCCGCGACAAACAAGTCGTCTGGAGTTTTTCCGACCCGCAATTCAAGACGATCAACCAGATCCAGATCCTCGACGTGCCCGGCGAACAGCTGCGCTGAGCAGAAAAGCCGTTGCGCCGTTTAATACGCAGACGTATAAAACCGCCGCGCCGTTTCCGGCGTACCTTTTTCCCGCATGAATCTCCCGCATCTCCCCGCGCTGCGCCGCGGCAAAACTTACGCCAGCCTCGACACCGTGGAGGTGTGCAACCATCGCACCGGCGAGCCGATGGCTCGCGTCTCGCAAGTCGGCGCGGGCATCCTGCGCAAAGACCTCAGGCGCATCGGAGAGGCGCGGGCGGCGTTGAAGAAATTCTCGACCGACGAACTGATCGCAATCTCAGCGAAAGCGGGCGAGTTTTTCCTTAACGGCACGCTGCCCTTCGGCGACGGCGGGCACGGGCAAAGCGCGGATGATTACGTCCGCACGCTCAGCGCCACGAGCGGGCTGCCGCATGTCATGGTGCGGCGGAACATGGCGAAGATTCACTTCGCGCTGACCAATGTCCGCACGGTGCTCAACGGCCTCACGCGCGGACTGCCGCTCGATGTGCTCGACCGCGGCTACGGCGAGCAAAGCGGCGCGGCGGTTTCGTATTACCCGACCACGAACGCGCTCGGGCTGGTCATGCCGAGCAATTCGCCCGCGGTGAATTCGCTGTGGCTGCCAGCGATTGCGCTGAAGACGCCGGTCATCATCAAGCCGGGCCGCGAGGAGCCGTGGACGCCGTACCGGCTGATCCAGGCGTTCATCGCCGCGGGCGCGCCGCCGGATGCGTTCGGCTTTTACCCGACCGACCACGAGGGCTCCGGCGAGGTGATGAAACTCTGCGGACGCGCGCTCATTTTCGGCGACGCGGGGACGGTCGCGCAGTACCGCGACAACCCGCGCTTTTCCGTTCATGGGCCGGGCTTCAGCAAGATCCTCATCGGCGACGACGAGATTGAAAACTGGCGCGACTACATCGACCTCATCGCCGGCTCGATCTCGGACAACGGCGGGCGTTCGTGCGTGAATGCCAGCGCCGTGGTGGTGCCAAAATACGCCGCCGAAATCGCCGACGCGCTCGCGCAGAAACTCGGACCCGTCGCGCCGCTCTCGCCGGAGGATGAAGGCGCGAAGCTGAGCGGCTTTGCGAATGCGAAGATGGCGGACTTCATCGACGGCGCAATCGAGGGCGACCTCGCCGGTGCGGAAGACGTGACCGCGAAATATCGCGGCGGCCCGCGCAGGGTGGAGTTCGAGGGCGGCGTGTATTTGCGCCCGACCATCGTGCACTGCGATTCCTTCGCGCACCCGCTCGCGAACCGCGAATTCCTCTGCCCCTACGCCAGCGTGATGCAGGTGCCGCAGGCGGAGATGCTCGCGAAAATCGGCCCGTCGCTGGTCGTCACCGCGATCACGAAGGACGCGGCTTTCACCGCGCAGCTCCTCGACTCCCCGCTCATCGAGCGACTCAATCTCGGCCCGATCTCGACGATGAAAATCTCCTGGGATCAGCCGCACGAGGGGAACATGTTTGAGTTCCTCTACAAGCGCCGTTCCATCGAACGCGGGTGGTGACTTGCGGTCCACGAACGACACGAAATGATTTCTCCGCGCGCCCCTAGAGCGAATGGAAATTAGCCGGTGGCGTCAGCCACCGGATTGATGCCATCCCCGCGCCCGCCCTGGCAGGGGCGGCGGAAGGGCTGCTCCTAACGCCCCTGCCGGGGCGAGACGTTTTTTGCTTCGGTGTCCGGTGGCTGACGCCAACGGCTAATTTCCAGCGGCCCTCCGGGCCATTGACTACTTTCGAGAGACTCAACAAGCAGCGTTTCCCTAAAACGCTCCGGACTTGATCAACGATGGGGGAAGCAATTGACACCCTCACGTCCCCGCCCCTACAAACCTCTCCGGCGGTGGCCGTTCCCCCGGCCTTTCAGGCGAGTCTTTCAAATGTCAGCAGATCAGCACCGACTATGAAACGTTCCTCCCGTCCGTTCCCACTCACGGCTTCCATCGCCTCCCTCTGCGCCGTCGCCGCCGCCCACGCCGGCACCATCCGCGACGATGTAGCCGGCAGCCTCTACACCGCCCTCGCCGCGCAGACCGAGTACGCCGCTGTCGGCAAAGTCACCACCAACACCGGCCTCGGTTCCGGCACCCTCATCGCCGACCGCTGGGTGCTCACCGCCGCGCACGTCGTCTCGTTCACGTATCCCACCAGCGTCGTCTTCAATATCGGCGGCATCGACTACACCGCCGTCGAGTGGAGCCCCAATGCCGGCATCAACAACGTGCTTTCCCACGGCTCCGACATCGGCCTCGTGCGCCTCTCCGCCGCCGTCACCGGCGTCACCGCTGCCGTGCGCAATACCGGCGATGCCCGTGGCGCGGAACTGATGCGCGCACTCACCGCGCGCGACGGCTCGCTGGAATTTTCACTCTCGTTCCCAAAGTTGGCGCCAGCGCTTTGGGAACGGATGCGCCTTGAAACTTCGTTTCCCGCACGACACGCTCCCGGCATGCGCAGCCGCTTCAACATCCACCCGCGTTCCCAAAGCGCTTCGCTAACTTTGGGAACGAGAGCGAAAACTGAGCTCGTAGCCAAGGCGGTATTTCTGCCATACTGCTAGCCACAGACACGTCCCTCCGATGAAAATCCCATACTACATTTCGGTAGCAGTTTCAGCTTTGTTCGTCATTTTGAGCACGATCGCCTTGGTTATCGCTCTTTCGAACCAAAGCCTTCAGATCGATGTGCAGAAGCAACAGCGGGAACTTCAAACATTAGACGGAAGGGAGGAAGAGCAAAGGCAGGCGCTTCAAATGCTGGACAAGAAGGAGGAAGATCAACAGCAGGCACTTCATGTCCAACGAAAGGAGATCCAAAAACATCAGCAGGCGGCTCAGGCGCAGCAAGAGCAGATCGAGGCTGGCAATCAGATCAGCGAAAAAATTGGACCTAACTTGCTGAGAGATATGGCTGCTGCTTCCGTAAAAAACGAGAAGATGAAGGCTCTACTCGCGAAGCATGGCTACAACGTCCAAGTGAAATAGGGCTTAACCTGCCAGCCTGAGCTAACGCCCGTTATAGATACTACCATGAATTCTGAATCCGACTATTCGAACCCCAATTTCGTCCATTCAAACTCCTCGGTTCATCACCCGCTCACGCTGCTCGCGGGTGGTCTCGCGATAGTCACGAGCGCTCTGGCTTTCGCCTTAAATAGCCAGAAAGCCGCTTTGCAGGAGAGCAAGGCGCAACTCCTCAATATCTACTCGACGCGAGAAGCGGGGATCAAACGGCTCGCCGATAGCTACTCAACGCGAGAGGCATTACTGAAGCGAGTTGCAGAAACCTACTCGGAGGGAGAATTGGGGCTCAAGCAACTTGCCGACGGTTACTCGAAACGCGCAGCGTTGGTGAAACAAGCTGACGATCTTAAAAAGAAACTTAATACTCTCATCATGGACTTACTTATCCTCGGAGAAACCGACGATGACGCCAAAAAAGTCATCGGCAAATACAATATTCAGAAAAACCTGCCGGACGCCAATGGTGCCACCGCCTCACCGAAGCAATCCGCGTTTGACCCGTTATGACCAAGCTCCTGATTGGCCACGCGCGTGAACTCATCGAGGCGCTCTGGGCGGACTTGAGCCGCAACTCTGATGCGCTGGAATCGCCCGAATGGCACCGCGAGGCTCTTTAGAGGGCGTCTAAAAAATAACTGTAAATTAGTACTTGTACTATTTATGGCAATTACAGACAAGGCTTGGGATGCACACCAAAGAACCGTATCCGAGCAGTTTCACCGATCCAGAATGGGCACTGATTGAACCCATGGTCCCCGGCCCCAGCAAGCTGGGGCGGCCAGCGCGTTACACGAGGCGAAGTGTGATCGAAGGCATCCTCTACATCGTGCGCGGCGGCTGTGGCTGGCGGATGCTGCCGCGCGATCTTCCGCCGTGGAGACTGTGTTACTACTACTTTATGACGTGGCGCCAAGCAGGGCTCTGGCAGAAGATGCATGACCGCCTGCGCGATGCGGTCCGGCTCCAAAGCGGAAAAAAAAAGCCCCGACCGCTGCGATCCTCGATTCTCAGAGCGTTAAAGTGGCTAACCACGGAGGAGTGCGCGGCTACGATGCTGGCAAGAAGATCATGGGACGAAAGCGCCATATCCTGGTGGACACTCTGGGCCTGATCCTGGCCGTGGTGGTACATCCCGCCAACATTCAGGATCGCGACGGCGCACGGCTGGTGCTCGGGAAACTCACTCAGGTCTTCGGCTGGCTGCGGCTGATCTGGGTCGATGGCGGTGATGCTGGCAGCCCTCTCGCCCAATGGCTCAAGGAACTCCTGCCACGCCGCGGCCTGCGCTTGGAAGTGGTCAAACGCACCGAACTGCATACCTTCAAAATCCTGCCCAAGCGCTGGATCGTTGAACGCACCTTCGGCTGGCTCTCCAATTACCGCCGCTTCGCCAAAGACTATGAATATCATCCCGCCAACAGCGAGGCTCTCATTCTTATCGCTGCCTCCAAACTAATGGTCACACGCCTCGCAAAATGACTTTTTAGACGCCCTCT
>JANXWQ010000270.1 GCA_025351065.1 Chthoniobacter sp.
GTTGGCGGGATGCGCTTTTCCTCGCTGGCCTGGAGCTTCTCGATTGCCGTGTTCTGACGACTGATGTAGCCCGCGTACTTGATCTCGATCGCCAGTGCTTCCCAGCAATCGGCGGAAAATCCGTCGCGCAAGGCTGCGGGCATTTGATTGACCGAACTTTCTGGCCGGCGCAACCATTGAGCCAGGCGGTTTTCGCCGAAGCGTGTGGCCTCGGCAAAGGTTCGCAGACGTCCGAGGTCGGCGATTTTGCGCTCCACCTTGCCCTGACGTGCCGCGCTGGCAAGTCCGCACGCATGGGCGAGGGGGGTGAGACGGAGGTCGGCGTTGTCCTGCCGGAGGATGAGACGATGCTCGGCCCGACTGGTGAACATGCGATAGGGCTCGGGGGTGCCTTTGGTCACGAGGTCGTCGATGAGCACGCCGATGTAGGCGTCGGAGCGGGAAAGGTGAAATGGAGGTTTCCCCAATATCTTGAGCGCCGCGTTTGCCCCAGCCACCAGACCTTGCGCTCCTGCCTCCTCGTAACCGGACGTGCCATTGATTTGCCCGGCAAAATAGAGACCGGGCACGCGCTGGGTTTCCAAGGAGTGATTCAACTGGGTGGGTGGGCAGTAGTCGTACTCTACGGCATAGCCGGGGCGCATGATTTCTGCCTTCTCCAAACCGGGGATGGTGCGGATGAAGGCGTATTGCACTTCCATAGGCAGGCTGGTCGAAACACCGTTGACGTAATACTCCTCGGTGTGCCGTCCCTCTGGTTCGAGGAAGATTTGATGCGAGGTCTTTTCGGCGAACTTCACCACTTTATCCTCGATAGAAGGGCAGTAGCGCGGGCCGACGCCTTCGATTTTTCCGGCGTAAAGTGGGGATTTGTCGAGGTTCGCGCGGATGAAATCGTGGGTGCGTTCGTTGGTGTGGGTGATCCAGCAGGGGAGCTGTTCCACATGGAACACGCCGTCGTGCCAATGATTCAGCGAGAAGATGTCATGCTTCACGCGAACCAACTCCTCCGGCATATAGGAGAAGGGGAGGGCGGGATCATCGCCGTGCTGCGTCTCACATCGGTCGAAATTGATGGTCTTCCCATGCAACCGGCATGGCGTGCCAGTCTTGAAGCGCCCGACTTCAAAGCCCAATTCCTTCAGATTGTCGCTGAGCGTGGAGAAGCTGTCACCCATTCGTCCGCCGGCCTGGTTTTGCAGACCCACATGCAGCAAGCCGCGCATGAACGTCCCTGTGGTAATCACGATCGCGCGCGCCCGCACCCGCAACCCGAGGTTTGTCTCCACGCCGCAGGCACCATTGTCATCTATCAGGATGCGCACGGCGTTGCCCTGCTTGAGGTCGAGTCGCGCCTGCCGCTCCAGCACGGCTTTAGCGCGAAGCTGGTACGCCTTCTTGTCGCATTGCGCCCGGGGCGAGCGGACGCTGGGGCCTTTCGTCCGGTTGAGCATGCGAAACTGGATGCTCGTCGCGTCCGTATTCAGGCCCATGACGCCGCCAAGCGCGTCAATTTCGCGGACGATCTGCCCTTTCGCCTGTCCGCCGATGGCTGGGTTGCAGGACATCTGGCCGACTGAATCGAGATTCTGGGTCAGCATCAGCGTCTCGCAGCCGAGCCGGGCGGCAGCCATCGCGGCCTCGATCCCGGCGTGGCCGGCTCCGATGACGATGACGTCGTATTTCTTTGGGTAGGTGAACATCGTTGTTCTACGTGGAACAGCTAAGTTCCCAGAATCCCCTCCTTGGCCCGCGGGAGCAGTTCCGCGATGCTTGATTCATACACTGCGCCCTCCAGATTCGCCGAGCACACCGGCAGCGTGGTCGAAAACTCCGCCAGCACCTGTCGGCACGCGCCACACGGCGTCACCGGCTCCTTTGAATCCGCCACCACCGCCAACGCCTCGAACTCCCGCTCCCCCGCCGCCACCGCCGCGCACACCGCCGCCCGTTCCGCGCAGATCGTCAGTCCGTAGGAAAGATTCTCCACGTTGCACCCCGTAAAAACTCGCCCGTCCTTTGTCCGCAACGCCGCGCCGACGGCGAAATGCGAATACGGCGCATATGCCTGCTCTCGTGCCCGCCGCGCCTCGGCGATGAGCAGTGAAAAATCTATGGGCTTCGTGGTGGTCATATTTTTGGTAAAGTCGGCGGTGGCGGGGAATTTCCATTGCAATCCGTCACCGAGTCGCAACAATCCTCCCGTGGTCGCCCCGAAACGCAATTACACCGGAAAGCTCATCGCTGTCGAGGGTCTCGATGGCTCAGGCAAGTCCACCCAGATTTACCTCGTCAAACGCTGGCTCGAGCTCGAAGGCTATCGCGTCTTTTTTACGCAGTGGAACTCCTCCATCCTCGTCAAAAAGTCCACCACCAAAGGCAAAAAGAGCCAGCTTCTCACGCCCACCACTTTCTCGCTCATCCATGCCACCGATTTCGCGGACCGCTACGAGCGGCAGATCCTCCCGCTGCTGCGTGCTGGCTACATCGTCCTCTGCGATCGCTACATCTTCACGGCTCTCGCCCGCGACGCCGTGCGTGGCGTGGATCGCGACTGGGTAGCCGAGCTTTACAGCTTCGCCGTTCACCCCGACATCACTTTCTACTTCCGCGTGCCGCTCGAAATTTCCCTCGGTCGCATACTCGAAGGCCGCCCCACCCTCAAATACCACGAAGCCGGTCTCGACATGGGCTGGAGCACCGATCCCTACGAGAGCTTCCGCATCTTTCAGGGCAAAGTGCATGCCGAATACGAAGCCATGCGCGAACCGAGCGGGTTCACCCTCATCGACGCCACTGAAGAAATCCACATCCAGCAGGCCAAAGTGCGGCAGATCATCCGCGAAAAAATCGACCTCCCGGCTTATAAGAGTCAAAAGTGATAGTGCCACCCCTCCAATGCCACTAAAGGACAAAGCTTTCTTCGGCCGCCCCCTCCCTGAACTGTGCGATACCCGGTTCGCTGGCAAACTTTTTGCCATCGAGGGGGCGGATGGGTCTGGGCGCTCCACGCAGATCGCCCAGCTCAGCCAGTGGCTCGAGGCCAATGGCTACGCCGTTCGCCACATGGGCCTCCGCCGATCCCATCTGGTGGCTGAGGAACTGGAGGACGCAAAGCAAGGTAACGTCCTCACTCACACTACTTTATCACTTTTCTACGCCACGGATTTTTTCGATCAGCTCATCCACGAAATCATCCCGGCTCTCCGCGCCGGACTCATCGTCCTCGCCGACCGCTACATCTACACCCTCATGGCTCGCGACGTCGTCCGCGGTGGCGATCCTGGCTGGGTGCGCAACCTCTACAGCCCCGCGCTCGTCCCCGACGCCATCTTCTACTTCCGCGTTGGCGCCCGCCAGCTCGTCGAGCGCAACTTCCTGAAAAACCCCACGCTCGACTACTGGGAAAGCGGCATGGACCTCGGCCT